>JAGNPF010000148.1 GCA_017989775.1 Flavobacterium sp. | reverse complement strand
AGCATAATGACAAAACTTATTTTTTTGCCTATTTTAAATACATTTTTAACATTCATATTATAATGTTTTTTTATTATTTTTTTTGTTAATCTTTTTTTGTTGATTTTGTGTTAGGTTTTTTTTACTCTTTGTTTGATTTTTTTTTAAATAGTTAATATTCAGTTAGTATAAACAATCGGATATGTAATCGATTGCACAAATATAAAAAACTAATTCAATAATTCTAAAAAATAAGCAAAATAAAAAACAAATTTAACTTAAAAACACCACTATAAATATACATATAACAAAAATATAGCGTCAAAAACATCATATTATTAGCTTGATTTTAAGTTCCAAAATTTTAATTATTTACACATAAATCATATAAATAGAAATTATTTACAAAAAATCAGGGTAGAGCTTCAATAATATAAAAAAAACAGAGCATTTTAACATTTATAAAAAAACACATTTAAATAACAAAAGCATTGATTCCAATAAAAAAGCTTAAATAAAAAAAGAGACAACCTTATTGCAATGATTGTCTCTTTTTCTTTAATAATTGATTTTCAACCTACTTAAAAACCACTCCAAACTTCAATGCTTCGGCTTTGGCTTCTGGGATTAACCTCCTTAAATTAGCAATTCTTGTGGCATCGGAAGGATGCGTGCTAAGAAACTCAGGCGGTTTGTTTCCACTACTACTGGATGACATCCTCTCCCAAAAACTTATCGCCAACTCTGGATTGTAGCCCGCAATTGCCATAAGTGTCAACCCAATTTTATCAGCTTCGCTTTCATGATTTCGGCTAAAAGGAAGCATCACTCCCACTTGGGAACCGATTCCATAATATTGTTGCCACATTTGTTGTTGCTCGGCACTCTTGTTTCCTGTCGCCACGGCCACCCCTACCGCCCCAAGTTCTTGGAGTTGACTGGCACTCATTCGTTGCGCTCCGTGATTGGCCAATGCGTGCGAAACCTCGTGTCCCATTACGGTAGCCAAACCGGCATCATCTTTGGCCACAGGTAAAATACCTGAATAAACCACAATCTTGCCACCAGGCATACACCAAGCATTCACTTCCTTGTTTTCTATCAATTTGTATTCCCATTGATAGCCATTCAAATATTCAGCTTGTCCATTGGCTTTCAACCAACGCTCGGCTGCCAACTTGATTTTCATTCCAACATTTTCAATTCGTTTGGCATCCGCTGTTCCAACTATGACTTTATTCTCTTTCAAGAAAGTTCCGTATTGTTGGAAAGAAGACGGAAACAATGTGTTATTGGATACAAAATTCAAACTTTTTTTTCCGGTGAAAGGATTTGTTGCACACGAAAAAAACAATCCCAAGGCACAAATCACCATCGAAGCCGATATCCATTTCTTTTTCATAAAAACAATTTTAAATGTTCAACAAAAATACAATTAATGTCAAGCTTCTCATTACATAATAAAATCAAAAAATATCAAAATTCGTGGATATCTACTCGCCAATAATATGCAACTCGGAAAACTCCTTATCAACAATTAAATAATTATTTTCCTCAAAAGCTTTTTTGTCAAACGAAATTTTCTCGTTATCAATTTCTATTTCTTTAACCTCGAATGGCAAGCCAAAAAAGTTTATCTTGTATTTGGAATAGTTGGTTTCATATTTACCTTCCTTGTACAATTGAACAATCAACTCTTTCTCTTTACCATTGGTTTGGAACGACAACAAACTGTATCTTCCTTTTTTATAATCGTATCCATCTTGGGCATCTTCATAAACAACGGATTTTTCTTTGCCTTCCTTGTAATAAAAATCCAGGGTCAATTCGTCAAATTCCAGTTCTCCCACATATTGCTGTACCGGATATTTGGGAATGATGGCTCCCGCTTTTACAAAAATCGGGATTTGGTCAAACTTGGTATCCACCCATATTTCTTTTCCTCCCGAAATTAATTCGTTAGTCCAGTAATTGTACCATTGGCCACGGGGAATATACATTCTTCTTCCCAATGAATTAGGCTCAAGGATTGGACAAACCAAAATTTGGTTTCCAAAAATAAATTCATCATTTCGATAGTGGGTTTGGGTATCCTCTTGGTCGAAATACACCAACGGTTTCAACATTGGAATTCCCTCCTCGATATACTGCCAAAACATGGTGTATAAATAAGGTAGCAATTGATAACGCAAACTGACAAATTTTCGAGTAATGTCGATAACCTCCTCGTCAAATGCCCAAGGTTCTTGATTGCCGTGGTCACCCGAAGAGTGTGTTCTACAAAAAGGATGAAAAACCCCTAACTGAATCCAACGGGCATATAATTCGCCTGAAGGTTGCTCGGCAAATCCACCAATATCGGAACCGGTAAAGCCCATTCCGGAAATACACATTCTTTGTACCTGAATATTGGCAATCCACAAATGTTCCCAAGTCGCCACGTTATCTCCTGTCCAAGACGAAGTGTAACGTTGTGTTCCCGAATAGGCCGATCTCGTAATCACGAAAGGTCTTTTCGGATAAGAAAAACGTTTTACACCGTGATAAGTGGCTCTCGCCATCTGCATTCCATAAATATTGTGCGCTTTTCTGTGACTGCAAGGATTTCCGTCATAGACATGGCGCACATCCATCGGAAAAGTCTTGTTAGGAACTTCCATTACAGCCGGCTCGTTCATGTCGTTCCACACTCCTTTCACGCCTATGTCCGAAATTAATTCCTGAAACAATCCTGCCCACCATTCTCGAACCACGGGATTGGTATAATCTGGAAAATTACATTCTCCGGGCCAAACTTTTCCTTTCATATAAGGACCATCGGCTCTTTTGCAGAAATAATCTTTTTCCAAAGCTTCTTTATAAACCGAATACTCTTTGTCTATCTTGATTCCGGGGTCGATAATCACAATGGTCTTGAATCCGTCGGCAGCCAATTCGGTCACCATTCGTTTGGGATCTGGAAAATATTCCTTGTTCCAAGTGAAACATCGAAAACCTTCCATATAATCGATATCCAAATAAATGGCATCACAAGGAATTTGCAATTCCCTGAATTTTGCAGCCACTTCTTTCACGTTGCTTTCCGGATAATAACTCCATTTGCATTGATGGTATCCCAATGCCCAAAGTGGCGGCAACTCCGGTTTCCCAGTCAAGTCCGTATAAGTGGTAACCACGTCGTGCATATCGGGGCCATAAATGAAATAATAATTCATCTCTCCTCCTTCTGCCCAAAAACTGGTCACGTTTCTTCTCTCATGACAAAAATCGAAAAAAGTCCTAAAGGTATTGTCAAAGAAAATACCATACGCTTTTTTGTTTTGCAAACCAACATAAAACGGTACTACCTTGTACAATGGTTCTTGATCCTTGCCAAAAGCATATTGGTCGGTGGCAAAGTTCTCCACTCTTTTTCCCTTCAAATTCATTTGGGTCGCTTTATCGCCAAGACCATAAAAACATTCGCCTTCTTTGGAAGACTTGCTCATCTTGACAATGTTTCCGCCATACTCATAACTCTCTTCCCAATGAAAACCCAACTCGTCTTCAAGAATGACGTTTTCGTTCAAATCGTAAATAAAAACCCTTAAATCGATTTTGAAAATTCTACACAGGACTTTGCTGGTTTTTACTTGATAATACAACTCGGTCTCCGTAATCTCGAGAAAATTGTAGCCATGCAATTGGCTTTTATCAATGGCATACGAAAAATCGTTGCTGAAATATCCTTTTGTAGTGTATCGAAAACGCAACAAGCTGTCCCTTAAAACTGTCAATTTTAAAATAACAGTGCCATCGGTATGAAAATATACAGAATCTACCTCGCGCTTAATCGAAACTATCTTTGATGGATATTGGTTTCCTTTATATTCTAATTCTGTATTTGTAATCATGTTTCTCTTTTTTAACTACTAAACAATTTTTTCTTTATTTTTCAAATTTACAAAAATACTTTATACTCAATAAAAATATTAATTTTTTTCACGAAAACGTTATAATCAATATTAAATTTACAATAAAAAACTTCATCTCGATTTTTTTGTTGCGAAAAAATCAAAATGAAGTTTTGCAGTTATAACACTTAATTGAACTTGTAAACCGTCACACTCAAAGGAGGCAAAGTCAATGCTGCCGAATATTCCCTGCCATCATAAGGTGATGCTTCAATGGTCAACTCGCTGGAATTCAAGACCCCACTACCTCCATAAATGGCAGCATCACTGTTGAAAATTTCTTCCAATTTTCCTTTTTGCGGCAAACCGATACGGTATTTTTCACGAACCACTTGGGTAAAATTACAAACCACGACCACGTCCTCTTTCGGATTTTTTCCTTTTCGAATATAGGACATCACGGCATTTTGATGATCGGAATAATTGATCCATTCAAAACTTTCAGGACTGAATTGCTTTTCGTGCAAGGCTGGATAATTTTTGTACAACGCATTCAAGTCGGTTATCGTTTTTTTGATGCCGTCGTGGAAATCGTATTGCAACAAATGCCAGTCGAGACTTCCTTCAAAATTCCATTCCGCACTTTGTCCAAATTCGCTTCCCATAAACAACAATTTTGTTCCCGGATGCGTAAACATGTAGCCGTAAAGCAATCTTAAATTGGCAAATTTCTGCCATTCGTCACCGGGCATTCTTCCCGCAATGGATTTTTTGCCATAGACCACTTCATCATGCGAAAGTGGCAACATGAAATTCTCAGAAAAAGCATAGGTCATCGAAAAAGTCAAATCGTTTTGATGGTATTTTCGATAAACCGTTTCTTTTTTGAAATATTCCAAAGTGTCGTGCATCCATCCCATCATCCATTTCATCCCAAAACCCAAACCTCCCACAAACGTTGGTCTGGAAACCATTGGGAACGAAGTGCTTTCTTCGGCTATGGTTTGCACTCCTTCAAAACTGGAATAAACCGCTTCGTTGAATTCTTTCAGGAAACTTATGGTGTCCAAATTTTCCCTACCTCCAAAAATATTTGGCTCCCATTCGCCTTCATTTCTGGAATAATCCAGATACAA
>JAGNPF010000147.1 GCA_017989775.1 Flavobacterium sp. | reverse complement strand
ATCTTTACACAACTTTAAAAAAATCGACATCCAAAAGATTGAATTCGTGAAATAAATAATTTATGTTTCGTCACAAAGGAAAAAACAGGACTTTTGCACATGATTTACGATTGGCCACTTTGCTGTCGTTTGTAGCAGGATTAGTCAACATTACGGGGCTTTTGGCATTGAAAACTTTGACCACGAACGTGACCGGCCATTTTGCTTATTTTGCCGAAGAGATGATGAAACACGAATATTCCGCCGCCATCACGTTTCTTGTTTTCACCCTTTTCTTCCTGTTTGGTTCGTTTCTCTCCAGTTTTTTGGAAGAATTGATTTCCATAAGAAACCCGCAACTTTCCCATTTGTTTCCCATTACTTTGGAAATGTTCATTTTGATTGCCATTGGTTTTTTCGGAACCAATTTGGGCTTGGGCTCTTTCGGAGGAAAATTAACAGCCTTCTTTCTGCTTTTTGCAATGGGAATCCAAAACTCGTTGGTGACCAATATTTCAAAATCCATTGTTCGAACCACCCATTTGACGGGACTTTTCACCGATTTGGGAATCGAATTGTCGCAATTGTTTTTTTACAGAAAACCAGAAGAAGTGAAAAAATTGAAAACCAGTATCTATTTGCGGTTGTCCATCATCACCTTCTTTTTTATCGGATGTTTTTCCGGTGGAATCATCTATCAGACACTCGAAATAAAAACGCTTTTTGTAGCCGCATTTTTTCTGTTGATTGCACAATGGTATGATTTTTTCCGTCTAAAATTCCATTTGATCAAAAGGAAAAAAAGCCAAAATAGGTTGCCTAATTGAAATACACGATTGCCGTCAAGGATACCACTGTTATGAAAGCCCAAAGCAGTATTCCCTGAAACAAAGGTTTGAATCCAACAGACCGCAAGGTGTTGAAATTAAGTCCAGAACCAATCAGGAATAAAGTAAGTGTCAGTCCAACTTTGGCAACAGCCACAATACTTTGAGAATAAGCGGACACTTGAGGAACATAAGTGTTGATGAGCATTGCCAAGATAAACAATCCAATAAAATAAGGGATTTTGATTTTACCGGATTTACTTTTAAACACAAAAGTTGTAATCAATGCGATGGGGATAATCCACAAGGCTCTTGCCAATTTTACGGTAGTGGCAATTTGCAATGCTTCGGTTCCATATTTATTGGCCGCTCCCACTACCGAGCTGGTGTCGTGAATGGCTATGGCGCACCACAATCCAAACTCCTGTTGTGTCAAGTTTAACCAATGGCCAATCATCGGGAACAAAAAAAGAGCGATGGAATTCAAGATGAAAATCACGCCCAAGGCTACCGAAGTTTGTTTCTCGTCAGACTTGATTATCGGGGCAATTGCCGCAATGGCGCTTCCCCCACAAATGGCCGTACCACAGGCAATCAGGTGGGAGGTTTTCTTTTCAATGGACAACCATTTACCCAACAAAAATCCGACTCCAATTGTAGCCACAATCGATATAAAAGTAAACGTAAAACTGGTGGAGCCAATTGCCAAAGCGCTTGTGACACTCATCCCAAACCCCAATCCCACGACCGATATTTGGAGCAAATAACGAATGGCAATGTGGTTGAATGGCAAAAAAGGATGACCGGAAAGATTGGCAACAACCAATCCCAGCAACAATGCCGTGGGTGGCGAAATGGGAAACAGGGCGCAAACAACCAACAATAAAACAAAAAATATTTTTTGCAGAGTACTGTTTTTTTCAAATATTGGAAAAGTGGTTTTGTCCTGACTGTTATCTGTTTTATTCAAGAAAATTTATTTTAGGGTAATTAATCATTTAAAGCATCCCGTTGTATTTCCTCAAAAACCACTCGGAAGCCAAGGTTACGGCCAGTAAAACCAACAACCAAACCCAGTCAACCAAAGGAGTCTTGCTGATGATTTCTTTCTGGACAGCTTTGTAGTCTTCGTTTTCCAATAGACTTTTGATTAAATCATCCACTTGGTTCGGATAATGAACCTTGCCCTGTGTTTGCGTTGCCAATTGGGATAATTTTTCCACATCGGGATTGACGAACTGCTTTTCGATGTCAAAATCCAGAATTTCAAAATGACTGGAATAAGATGTTTTTGAATTCAATTCTCGAACCGAAAAATCATAAGCTCCGGCCGAAAGCCCGTCAAGGTTGGCTTTGAAAGAATTGTTTCCTTTCAGCAAATCGTAGTTTTTGGTTTGTTTCGTTTTGGTGTTCGTTACCGAAATGGTCAAACGTGCTTTTTCGTCAAATTCGTAGTTTTTGTTGAAATAGGAAGCCAAAATCTCGATTCCTTCCCCAGAATTGTAGAAACTTTCGTGGTTCACCACCAATGATTTCCTGAAATCATTGGATGCCAAAAACTGGATGATTTTATCCACAAAAACATCATATTTTTCGAAAGACTGATTGTCGATATGACTTTGCAAACGCCATTTCCAAAGGTTTTCTCCCAAAAGAAAAGCCGAGCGTTTGCCTTGATTTTCGGCAAAAGCCAATAAAGGAGCATTCGTGTCAATATTCCTGATTTTGGACGAAAGCAAAGTCGAAACCGTTGCGTTGGTTGTTACCGTCCCGAAAGGATTTTGAAGGGGCGGGAAATTTTCGAAACCTATGTCATCCATCGCAAAAAGATTGAATTGCGAATTGAAATCGGCCAAATAATCTTCTTTTTGTCCACTCATTTTAAAAACCAAATTGTTTTGCTGTTGGTTCAAAAAATTGAAATCCGTGTTGTTACCCGTGACAATAAAAGTGTTGATTCCCGCCAATTTGTTTTTCTCAAAAATTGATTTAAACTCATTTGTTGGTTGATACAAAATCAGGATGTTGTAATCTTGCAACGAATTGACAGCGTTTGGATTAACAACTGTAGCTTTACGTTGAGCATTAGATTCAATTGCCCGCTTCAAGGCTCCCAAATCGGGATGATTTATTGCCGAAACAATCGCCACATTCGTCTTTTGATCGATGACTTCAACGGCAAAATTTTTGGTGTTGTTGTAGGTGTTTTTTTCTTTTTGGCTAGACGAAATCGTGGCTTTAAAAACTTGCAAACCCACTTTCTCGGCAGGAAGCAAAACATTCAAAATCATCGATTTTTTGGAGGGGGAAAAAGAAACAGTTTGTTTGCTCAAAACCGAATTTCCTTGCGAAATACTAAAGTTTGCCGTAATACTTTTGTTTCCGGAATAGTTCAAAAATACTTCCACGGGAAATTTATTCTTGTGAAAAGCATATTTGTTGACATTCAACTGGGTGACTTTCAAATCCAGAAATTTGGTGGTATCGCCTACTATTAAAGGGTAAACGGTGTTGTTGGCATCAAAAGAATAGACATAATCATTTCCCGAAGTTTGGTTTCCGTCCGTAATCAAAACTGTTGGGAAAATCGTGTTTTTATAAATGCCTTTCAGGTTTTTGGCCACTTCGTCCAGATTGGTTTGGGTTCCCTTGAAATCAAATCCTTGCGATTGTTGAAAATCGCTGTCGAATCGATACGATTGAACATCGAATTTCTCTTGCAGCTCTTTGTTTTGGAACAGTTTTTTGTACAATTCCAAAGTCATTTCTTTGGCGTTCAAATCGGCAATGGAACTCGAATTGTCCACCACGATGGGCAAAGGCGTTTTGATGGTTTCCAGTGTTTTTCGACTCATTATCGGATTAATCAACAACAACAATATCCCGAAAATGGACAAAAAACGCAAAAAAGCCAAAACCAAGTTCACTTTCGACTTGGTTTTGACTTTGTAAAAATATTGAAAAAACGACAAACCGCCCGCTATTAATATAGATAACAATAGTAATAGAATCGTGTTTGTAGTCATTTCTTTTTAGTAATCAGTGGTCGGTTCTTTAGTGTTCAGTGCACTTTAGTGGTCAATTCCTGTATTCTCTGAATACTAAAAATCTGAACACTGAACACTTTTTTAGGTAAGCATTCCTCCGCAAACATTCAAGACTTGTCCCGTAACATAAGCACTCATATCGGAAGCCAAGAAAAGACAAGCGTTCGCAACGTCTTCGGCAGTTCCTCCACGTTTCAACGGAATACCTTCTCTCCAGCCTTTTACCACGTCTTCGCTCAATTTGGCCGTCATTTCAGTCTCGATAAATCCTGGAGCAATGGCGTTGCAACGAATGTTTCTTGAACCCAATTCCAAGGCTACCGATTTGGTGAATCCGATGGCGCCGGCTTTGGAAGCGGCATAGTTGGTTTGACCGGCATTCCCGGAAACTCCCACAACGGAACTAATATTGATGATGGATCCGGCACGTTGTTTCAAGAACGTTTTTTGAATGGCTTTGGTCATATTGAAAACCGATTTCAAATTTACGTTGATTACTTGGTCGAAATCTGCTTCGGACATGCGCATCAACAAATTGTCTTTGGTTATTCCAGCGTTGTTGATCAATATATCCACGGTTCCAAATTCGGCCAAAACAGCATCCACGAAGGTTTGCGCTTCGTTGAAATCGGCTGCGTTGGATTGGTATCCTTTGGCTTTGATGCCCAAGGCATTCAATTCTTTTTCCAAAGCTTGTGCCGATTCCACGGATGAACTATACGTAAATGCCACGTTGGCACCGTGTTTTGCAAAAACTTCAGCGATTCCTTTTCCGATTCCGCGACTTGCGCCAGTGATGATGGCTACTTTTCCTTCGAGTAATTTCATATTTAGGGTATAAGTTTATTTATTTTTTTGAGTTCCAAATATAGGAATAATGTGGGTCGCTCCAAAAAAAATGCCCAACGAATTACGCGGGCATTTCAATTATCTTGGAATTTGTGGTTTAGAAAGCCACATTCCACCTTGGCAATTTTGCGTTTTCGTCCAAGAAATTTTGTAAAATTTGTCCTTCCAGGAAAGTCGGAATCACTTTGTTCTTGTCGTTGAAAGTTTCGTACCAATATACTTCCAATCGCGCGATGTTTTCCAATATCATTTGTGCCGGCCAAGAATATTTTCTTCCTGTTTTGGCAAATTGGTGTCCGTTTACAATTT
>JAGNPF010000146.1 GCA_017989775.1 Flavobacterium sp. | reverse complement strand
CGAAGTAATCTACAACAAAGCATTGTCTCCAGAAGAAAAAAATTCACAGGAGTTCATAAGCGAGATTACGATTGCTTTTAACAAAGACTATTTGATTGAACGCAGATTCAGCAACAACCTTGCTACGTCCAACAATTACTTGCTTTTCAACTACAATACTTTAAAAACCTATAGTTGTTACGTGTTACAAACCACCAAAAGGGCCCTGCAAAATGATTATAAAGACCCGACAGCTATTGTTGAACCAATTCTGGATGGTGAGCCCAAAACAGTTTTCGAATTTCCTTGTGAAAAAGGATTAACCATGATAAACAACGCTCCCAAAGAAGTTTTCTTTACCAAAAAAATTGGCTTGAAATATTGCAAACAATTTAAAATAGATGGATTTCTTTTGGAATACCCCGGATACAGCAAGACATTGGGATATTATACAGTAAAAGCAAAAAAAATATTTTATGAAAAATTACCGAATTCTTATTATTCTTTAGACGGTTTTACTGTTCAAACAACAGAAGCCTTAAAAAAAGAACAACAAGAAAGGACAGCAAAAACGAATGAAACTCGTCTAAAATATATCGGAAAGAAAGCAGCCACGTTTAATGAACTTAGCATTAAAAATAAAAAAATTGACACCAAAAAATTAAAAGAAGATATAATCGTTTACAATTTTTGGTTCACGACCTGTGGCCCGTGCAAGGCCGAGATGCCGAAACTAAACCAATTGAAAGAAAAATACAAAGACAAAAACATTCATTTTATTGCCATTGCATTGGATGCAAGCTATAAAATATTCCCTTTTCTAAAAACGACACCTCTTGATTACGACATTATTCCGGAAGGAAAATGGATAGCCGAAATGTTTGGCATAACTGCATATCCTACCAACATAATAGTGGACCAAAAAGGAATTATCCAATTTTATGAAATAGGTTATAAAACGGACATTGACGAAAGAATGTCTTCCGTATTAGACCAATACTTGAAACAATAACCAAAAATAAAACCTTTTGAAAACAATTTTTCACTGCCAAAACTCCGGCTTATACACACTCATAACCTGCGTAAGCTTCTTCGATTTCGTTCAAATGGGCGAATAATTCTTCGGGCTTGTCGAGGGTTACCAACTTTTGTCGGTAGGTTTTAAACGAATGAATTCCTTTGAAATAATTGGTGTAATGCGGACGGGTTTCCACAATTCCCAGTCTTTCGCCTTTCCATTCCATTGCCCAGGTCAAGTGGTTTCGAACCGCTTCGACCCTGTCGGCAACAGTTGGTTTTGCCAAATGTTCTCCTGTTTTGAAGTAATGTTTGATTTCGTTGAAAATCCAGGGATAACCAATGGCGGCGCGACCAATCATGATGCCATCGATGCCGTATTCGTTCTTGTAATGCAATGCTTTTTCAGGAGAATCGATATCCCCGTTTCCGAAAATGGGCATCGTGATTCTTGGGTTGTTTTTCACTCGGGCAATGTGCGACCAATCGGAATGTCCTTTGTACATTTGGGCGCGAGTTCTGGCGTGGATGCTCAAAGCAGCAACGCCTATGTCCTGCAAACGTTCGGCCACCTCATCGATGTTGATGGAAGTATCGTCCCAACCCAAACGGGTTTTTACGGTTACCGGCAAATGCGTGCTGTCGATGACGGCCTTGGTCAATCGCACCATCAAATCGACATCTTTCAAAACTCCTGCGCCTGCGCCTTTGCAAACCACTTTCTTTACGGGACAGCCAAAATTAATATCAATCAAATCGGGATTTACGGTAGAAACAATTTTAGACGATAGTGCCATTGCTTCTTCGTCTCCTCCAAAAATCTGGATTCCAACGGGTCTTTCGTAATCAAAAATGTCCAGTTTCATTCGGCTTTTGATGGCATCTCGAATTAATCCTTCGGAGGAAATAAATTCGGAATACATCAAATCGGCTCCGTGCATTTTGCACAATCTACGAAAGGGCGGATCGCTCACGTCCTCCATGGGTGCAAGAAGTAACGGAAAATCAGGAAGTTCTATGTTGCCAATTTTTATCAAGGGTAATTTTTTTGCAAAGATAGATGATTTAAGAGAATAGAAAAAAGATAAAAGAACAAAGACTTAGGTTCAGTTATTTGAAACTGTTGAATTTAAACTATATTTGCAGATTAATTGCGTGCGTGAGGGATTACTTCACTATACTTTTATTTACATAGGAGTTCAGTGAATTTCATTTGCAGAGAAAATCCTTTTTCTTTTTTCTTTAAAAAGAAAAAGATTGTAATGGAAAGCCCGTTCGCCGCGGCGAACACGCCCATACTTCGACTGCGCTCAGTATGACACAAATAGATAGAAACAGAGAATGAAACACATAAGAAATTTTTGCATTATTGCACACATTGACCACGGTAAAAGTACGCTTGCCGACAGACTTCTTGGCGCTACCCAAACCGTTACGGCTCGTGAGGAAAAGGCCCAATTGCTTGACAACATGGACTTGGAGCGCGAACGTGGGATTACCATAAAAAGTCACGCCATCCAGATGGAATACAAGTACAAAGGCGAGGATTATATCCTGAATTTGATTGACACTCCCGGCCACGTGGATTTTTCGTATGAGGTTTCCCGTTCGATTGCCGCTTGCGAAGGCGCACTTTTGATTGTGGATGCGGCGCAAAGTATTCAAGCACAAACGATTTCCAACCTGTATTTGGCCTTGGAAAACGACTTGGAAATCATTCCGATTTTGAACAAAGTCGATTTGCCAAGCGCGAATCCCGAGGAAGTAAGCGACGATATTGTGGACTTGTTGGGTTGCAAACTCGATGAAATTATTCACGCCTCGGGGAAAACCGGTTTGGGTGTCGAAAATATTTTGGCGGCCATTATCGAAAGAATTCCTCCTCCAAAAGGAAATGTGGACGAACCTTTACAAGCCTTGATTTTTGATTCTCATTACAATCCGTTTCGTGGAATTGAGGTTATTTTCCGTGTGAAAAACGGGGAAATCAGAAAAGGCCAAAAGATTAAATTTATGGCTACCGGAAATGAATATTTTGCCGACGAAATTGGCACTTTGAAACTGAATCAAGTTCCAAAACAAGTCATTTCGACCGGCGATGTTGGGTATTTGATTTCGGGAATCAAAGAAGCGAAAGAAGTAAAAGTGGGTGATACCTTGACCGATGCCAAAACGCCAACTACAAATATGATTCACGGTTTTGAAGACGTGAAACCAATGGTTTTTGCCGGAATTTACCCGGTGGATACCGAAGATTTTGAAGAGTTGCGTGCTTCGATGGAAAAACTCCAACTGAATGACGCTTCATTGGTGTTTACTGCCGAAAGTTCTGCCGCTTTAGGTTTTGGTTTCCGTTGCGGATTCTTGGGAATGTTGCACATGGAAATCATTCAGGAACGATTGGAACGCGAGTTCGATATGACGGTAATTACTACCGTTCCCAACGTTTCGTATTTGGCTTACACCAAAAAAGATCCAGAAACGGCATTGGTGGTCAACAACCCATCCGATTTGCCGGAACCTTCTCGTTTGGATCGTGTGGAAGAGCCTTATATCAAAGCCACCATCATTACCAAAGCCGATTTTGTGGGCAACGTAATGAGTTTGTGTATCGAAAAACGTGGTGTCATTACCAATCAAACCTATTTGACTACGGAAAGAGTAGAATTGAATTTCGACATGCCATTGGCCGAAATCGTGTTCGATTTTTATGATAGATTGAAAACGGTTTCCAAAGGATATGCTTCGTTCGATTATTCCCCAATCGGGATGCGTACTTCCAAATTAGTGAAATTGGACGTTTTATTGAATGCCCAGTCCGTGGATGCGCTATCGGCCTTGATTCACGAAAGCAATGCATACAACATTGGTAAAAAAATGTGTGAGAAATTGCGTGAACTGATTCCGAGACAACAATTTGACATTCCGATTCAGGCGGCCATTGGAGCCAAAATCATTGCCCGCGAAACAATAAAAGCCTTGCGTAAAGACGTTACCGCCAAATGTTACGGTGGCGATATTTCGCGTAAACGTAAATTGTTGGAAAAACAGAAAAAAGGTAAAAAACGTATGAGACTCGTTGGAAATGTCGAGATTCCGCAGGAAGCGTTTATGGCTGTTTTGAAACTGAATGACTAGTCTTTTATAGAAAATAGAAGAAAGAACAAAGAATCAAGAGAAAACCTGATGATGAAAATTGTCAGGTTTTTTTGTTTGCCGCCAATTTGTTTTCACTAACTTTGTTTTTATGGAGACTATAAAATTAAATATCGATTTGAGTGTCAATCAATTGATTGAAGCTATAAAACAACTTTCACCTAAAGATCGATTGAAAGTGAATGATGCAATTTGGAATGAAGATATGGAAATTCCTGTTGAACACCAACGAATTGTTTTGGATCGAATGACAAAAGCAAAAGCAAATCCCGAAAGACTTTTAGATTGGGACGAAGTTTCTAAAACACTTTAGAACTTGCGCTTCCAATTAAAAATAGACACTGACGCATTGAATGACATTCAAGAAACTTTTGAATGGTATGAAACACAATTAAAAGGATTGGGCTTACGCTACAAAACGCAAGCCAAAAAGCAAATTAATTCTCTAAAAAAAGACCCTTATCTATTTAGCATAAAATACAACGAAATTCGGTGTAGGAAAATAGAAAAATTTCCTTTCTTGATTCATTATTTGATAAATGAAAACACGAAAACCGTTACCGTTTTTGCTGTTTTTCATACTTCAAGAAATCCTGAAATCTGGAATAAGAGACAGAAATAACTGAATTTTCAACTTCAAAATCTCATTTCTTCCCCAACCACTCAAACAATCGTTTGGCATCTTCCAGTTTGAACAATTGTGTTCCTTCGTTCATTGTGGCTGCCGAACCGCAGGCGACACCCCATTGCACGACTTCTTTCAGACTTTTGTTTTGTGACAATGCCCAGGTCATTGCGCCCACCATACTGTCTCCGGCTCCAACGGTGCTTTTTTTGACAACATTCGGCGCAGAAACAAAC
>JAGNPF010000145.1 GCA_017989775.1 Flavobacterium sp. | reverse complement strand
GTGTCGTCCAGTGTTTTGGCGTTTCCGATTTTTTCGGCGATACGCTTGTAGAATTCTGCTTCGTCTATCAAGCCCTGCTGGATTTGAAAAAGATTCGCAAAATATTCCGTCACGCCTTCATACATCCATAAATGTTTGGACATTTTTGGGGCATTGTAGTCAAAATTCTGGATTTCTTGTGAATGGATGGTCAATGGCGTCAGGATATGAAAAAATTCGTGCGAAACCACGTCCTTCATCAAGGTGTTCAGTTGTTCTTGCGGGATCATTTCGGGAAACACGACGGTTGTTGCAGTGGGATGTTCCAAAGCTCCAAAACCCAGTGCGTCTTCCTTCATGGACGACAGGTACAACAAAATCGTGTATTTTTTGGTGGTGTTGATTTTGCCCAAGAATTGTTTTTGGGCCGTCATCATTTGCTGCATCGTCGGGCTAATGCTTGCCGCGGTAAATTTTCCGGTGGGAGAATATACGGCAATTTGGATTTCCATATCGTCCACCCTGAAGCTGGTGTTGTCCGGTTTTGAGTACATGATTGGGTTTTCGACCAATTCGGCATAACGGGAACTCACAAACTCATCATTGGTTGCGGTCGAATCCAGGTCAATCATGGAGGTGGCTCCCCAAAGTTCCGCAGGATGGGAAACCGTCAATTTGTACGGGATTGACATGAAATTCGTAAAATAGCCCACAAAGCAATGGGTGTTGAGCATTATGTTTTTGCCGGCATCAATGTTGGAACCCGTGGGCGAAAAAATTTCCTCGCTGCCCAAACCCCTTCCGGTTTCGGTGTCAAAAGTGTCGTTTACCCAATATGTGATTTTGTACAACTTTTTCGCGTTGGAAATTGACCAAGAATTCAGGTCTGTTTTTTTTACTTCCAATGAATTTCCCGTGGAGTCGTATGCTTTCAAGTCTTCGATGTACCTGCCGTAATTGTCGTCAGAATAGGTTCCGGGAACCATTCTGGGCAATCGGAACGTGATGGTGTCGGTTGAAATGGAGGGAGCATTTACGGCAACAAAAACTTTGTCGTTTTCGATGTCGATTAGATTGATGTTGACTTCGATCCGTTCTTTTGATTTTGACGAAACTGGGGAATTGGTCGTGACAGATTTGCAACCCCAAAGAGTCGTGGTCAAGGCCAATGCCAGGAATATTTTTTTCATTTGACTAAATTGTTTTTTCAGGCATTAGACACCAAAATCCCTTTGATTGTTACAGGCCAAGGGGATTGAAGTGAAAAAAAAGGAAATAAAAAAAACTCCCTTGACGAGGAGTTTAAAATATGAGGTTAATCGAGTTTGTTCTTGATGTAATATTTGCCGTCCAAATCTTCGTCAAAATCATCAATTTTTTGAGGTTTTGGTTTTGGTTTGTTGGCCGTGGCCTTCTTTTTCCACATTTCAAATTTTTCTGCGGGCATCTTTTTCTTCATAATTTCAAGAACTTCTTTTTCGGCTAAACCAAATTCTTTCTTTATGATTTCAAATGGATTTTTTTCCTCCAAGGCGAACGTAACAAGCTTTTCTGTTTGTTCCCAGGTCAATTCTTTGCGATTACTCTTCTTCATTAGGTGAAAATTAATTCAGGTATTATGGATTGATGATTTGTAAATATGGTTTCAAATATATTTCCAATATTAATAAAAAAAATAATTACTTGTAATCAAAAGGGATTTTTTTTTACTGATTTTGATTGTTTTTGGGGGAACGGTATTTTTTGGGCTCCATTTTTAATGAATTCTTTATGGGATTGATGTTCCCAACTTTATTCAATCAGGCGAAACGTCAGGTTTATTCTGGGGCCAATGGGTTTCGAGGTTTTCGGAATTTGGTGTTTCCAGAAATGTTGGGTGGTACCTTTCATCAACAACAAACTTCCGTGTTCGAGCAAAATGTTTTGTTTTAAATCCGGAATCGAATTGTGTTTCAATTGAAAAATTCTTTCGGCTCCAAAGCTGACCGAAGCAATAATTGGATTGGTGCCCAATTCTTTTTCGTTGTCGGCGTGCCAACCGTTGCCGTCTTTCCCGTCACGATACAAATTGAGCAAAACGGTGGTGAAATTCGTGTTGGAAACTATTTCGACCCTTGATTTTATCTTTTACAAAAGCGGATTCCAAGGATGCGGTTCCATCTTGATGTTCGAATAGGAATAGGATTTGCCCTCGTTTCCGAACAAAGCCGTCAAACGCGGTTGCGGATGTGTTTTTCCAAAAACGCGAATCTCGTCCTGTTGCCAAGGAATATCCGTCTTTAATTGCTCAAAAAGGGCATCGGCCTCTTTTGGGTCAAAAAAGTTGGGGTAATAAATCAAGAGGGCATCGGGCAAATGCAGTTCTATAGGTTCCGATTGAAAAAGTGAATTCATTAGACAAAAATAAAGAGAAAAACGAAGATTTTCATCTTTGCTCTTCTCTTTAAAAATATAGTTCAAAAAAGAATTATGCTTCTGAATTGTCCTGCAGTAAATTTTTATAGATAAAACCGGCTACAATGGCACCCAAAATTGGCGCGACCCAGAACAACCAAACTTGTGATAAAGGTTCTCCACCCACAAAAACGGCTTGCGACAGGGAACGGGCCGGATTTACGGAAGTATTGGTTATGGGAATACTGATTAAGTGAATCAAGGTTAAAGCCAATCCAATGGCGACACCGGCGAATTTTCCGTTGGCAAATTTATCGGTGGCTCCAAGGATTACCAACAAGAAAAACAGGGTCAAAACAAACTCGGCGATAAAGACAGATTACATCGAATAACCATCAGGAGAAAAAGCACCGAATCCATTGGAAGCAAAAGCACCGGCTTTGGAAGCATCAATGGCAAAACCCGCTTTTCCGGAAGCAATCGTGAACAAAGTTCCAGCAGCGGCAATGGCTCCAACGCACTGGGCGATGATGTAGGGAATTAATTCCTTGGCAGAAAAACGACCGCCAGCCCATAATCCGAAAGAAACGGCAGGATTAAAATGACCACCGGAAATATGACCCACGGCATAAGCCATCGTCAAAACGGTTAAACCAAAAGCAAGGGAAACTCCCACGAATCCAATTCCCAAATCCGGAATTCCGGCGGCAAAAAGAGCACTGCCGCAACCACCAAAAACTAATCAATACGTACCGAAAAATTCAGCCAATAATTTTCTCATAATGTAAAATTTAGATTGTTAACACTTACGAAGTTGAGTTAAATAAATCTTAAAATCAAAATTATTTGTTGAATTATCAGCTTAGTAATCAGTTATTTTCATTTGAATTTTCCAAAATCAACTTTTGTCGTGCTGATGGCCGTAAAAATTAGTTGCTTCGGAAGTGTTTGGTCAAATAAAAAGCATTAACGCCCAATATGAAGGCATTGGAAATAATGATTGGCCAAGAGGTTGCCAATAGAAAGCCGTAAACCACAAACAACAAGCATCCCGTCGAATTGATGATTCGCAGGGTGTTGATGTTTTTCATCAGAAATGAAAACATCAATACCAATGATGCCAAATAACCCACCCCTTCCGTCAATGAAATATCAAACATTTTGTTTTATTTTTAAATGAAGTATAAAAATAAGGTTTAGTCATGATTTGAGGGATAGAAATTTCGAGTTTTTTTAAAACAATCCTTCCAAAGCCTTGTTTTGTATGCCAATTTTCGAGGCGTCAAAAGTCAGTTTGTTTTTCAAAATGGAAGCATAAACACTCCTGAAATCGATTTGGTGTTTCAAGTCGCCGTTGTCCAAATCCGAAAGATTGGGGTTGTTGCCAATGATTTTGCCACGATTGTTTCCGCCAATGACAAACATCGGGGCAGCCGTTCCGTGGTCGGTTCCTCGTCCGTTGTCTTTTACGCGACGACCAAATTCGGAGAAAACCACAATGGTCACGTTTTGCAATTGTTGCGATTTTTTCAAATCTTCATAGAAGCTGTAAACGGCATCGTTGAGTTCCGTCAATTTGTTTTTGTGGATGGCCAATTGGTTGTCGTGCGTGTCAAAACCGCCCAAGGAAGTATAATACACTTTAGAATTCAAGTTTCCTTTGATCAATTTCGAAATCCATTCCAAGTTTTTTGCCAAACCTGTTTTGGGATAAACCACGTCCGAAGGGGCTGATTTGGCCAATGCTTTCTGGATGTCGTCAGAACCTTCCACAACGGAATTGGCCACTTTTCGAACAAAATCCAACTGTGGATTGTCGGATAATTGACCCTCGTTTTCGGCCTTGTTTTTGGTTTTGAATCGATTCGGGTCTTTTACGGTAATCGAGTTGGGTTCATCGCCTTTCAAGGCCAAATTGTCAATGGAATCCAGATTGATTCCCGCGGTGGGTTGGTGTTCCTTGCATTGCAAATCCAGATAACGACCCAGCCAGCCATCACTGAGATATTCCTGGTTGGTGGGTGCGGTTTGCCAAATTTCCTGGCTTCGAAAATGGGAACGAACAGGATTGGGATAGCCCACGTTTTGTATCACCGACAAATCGCCGCTTTGTTGCATCGTCGCAAATCCTTTCAAGGCGGGATGAAAAGCCATTCCCTTGAAGGAATTCAGGACTTCGTTTTTGGAAAGGGAAATTTTTGGACGCAACTCATGATAAAGTGCGTCTTCAAAGGGAATAAAGGTGTTCAATCCATCATTTCCGCCGTTCAATTGAACGAAAACCACGCATTGTTCGCCCAAAACCAAATTGTTTTGGGAACCAAAAGAATACAAGAAATCAGGCAATAGGAGTGAACCGCCTGTAAATGTTCCCGTGAGTGCCAAAAAATTTCTTCTGTCCATGATAATGCGTTTAAATGAGTTGAAATTCGGGAGTTTTTACCATAAAATTGAACAATCGCATCACGGCATTTTCAGAGCCTTCGGTTTTGCTGTCGAAATCGTATTTCAGGATTTTTTCAAAATCTTGTTGGTCGCTTTCATCGGTTTGAAACAACAACCTGTTTTTGAGTTCGGCAATAATTTCCTTGTTGTTTCCTTCCTTGTTCCAATTTAGTTTTACGTTCAACATTCGATTCTGATTTTGCTTCATCAT
>JAGNPF010000144.1 GCA_017989775.1 Flavobacterium sp. | reverse complement strand
GCGGAGAAAGAGGGATTCGAACCCCCGGACCTGTTACAGTCAACAGTTTTCAAGACTGCCGCAATCGACCACTCTGCCATTTCTCCAATATGTTGCTCTCATTTCCTGATTGCGAGTGCAAATATAAGAACCTTTTTTGGTTATGCAAATGTATTTTTGGAAAAATTCCTCTTATTTTTCGAGTATTTTTTTAATCGTTTCATTTGCTTTGTTTTAGTCGGAAATTATTTTTTTTGAACCAAGAAAAATAAAACTAATACGCCACGTATTCTTCGATTTCAAGCCCGTATCCAATCATTCCAACACGTTTGGTCTGCTCATTGTTCGACAATAAACGAATTCTGGATATGTCGATGTCGTGCAAGATTTGGGCACCAATTCCAAAATCACGATTATCCATCTTGATTTGTGGCGCCTTGAATTCGCCTTTGGCTTGCAATTCTTTCAATTCCACGATGCGATTCAACAAGTCTCCGGATTGCGATTCTTGATTGATGAACAATACAGCTCCTTTTCCTTCGGCATTGATGAGTTCAAAAAGATCGCACAATTTCTTGTTGGCATCATTGGTCAATGTCCCCAAGATGTCGTTGTTGATTAAGGTGGCATTGATGCGTGTCAATACCGATTCCCCAATATTCCAGGTTCCTTTAGTCAAGGCAATATGAACACGATTGTTGGTGGTTTGCAAATAGGCTCTCATCCTGAAAGTGCCAAAACGAGTTTCAATGTCAAAATCTTCTTTCTTGACAATCAAACTGTCGTGTTGCATTCTATAGGCAACCAAATCTTCTATGGAAACGATTTTCAAATTGAATTTCTTTGCCACTTCAACCAATTGGGGCAATCTGGCCATACTTCCGTCTTCGTTCATGATTTCAACAATCACTCCAGCTGGCTTAAAGCCTGCCAAACGAGCAAAATCGATAGCGGCTTCCGTATGTCCGGTACGTCTTAAAACGCCTCCTTGTTTGGCTATCAAAGGGAATATGTGTCCCGGTCTGGCCAAGTCGTGTGGCTTGGTGTTTGAATCTACTAAAGACAAAACGGTCAGCGCTCTATCCGATGCCGAAATACCCGTTGTCACGCCTTTGCCTCTTAAATCTACCGAAACGGTAAACGCGGTTTCCATTGGGTCGGTATTGTTGTTGACCATCGAGTGTAATCCCAATTCCTTGCAACGACTTTCCGTCAACGGAGCGCATATCAATCCACGACCGTGTGTGGCCATAAAATTGATCATTTCCGGTGTTACTTTTTCGGCGGCAGCCAAGAAATCGCCTTCGTTTTCCCTGTCCGCATCGTCCACAACAATTATTATTTCTCCTTGGCGAATGGCTTCAATGGCTTCTTCAATGGTGTCGAGTTGTATATTTGCGGTAGTCATGATGGGTGTTTATTTTTGAGGTGGAAATATTTTTTGAAATAATTTTTGAAAAGGAGCCAGGATTACATCCATATTGATCAATCCAATGTCATTGGTGGCCCTATAGGTCAACAAAATGGCCAAGGGAGAAAGGATGATCGAGGACAACCAAGCGCCCAAGAAAGGGGAGAGCTGGTCTTCTTGCGAAACCCTTTTGCCAAAGGTATTGATGAAATGAAAAGATATAAAGATTAAAACGGCAAAGACGATGGGCAATCCAAGGCCTCCTTTTCTGATGATGGCGCCCAAGGGAGCTCCGATGAAAAACATCAAGAAACACGCAAACGCAATCACGAATTTATCATAAAAAGCCAACAAGTGGCCGTTGATGTTTTTTTGTTTGTTCATTAGTTCCAAATTGGTTCCGTCAATGGAAAACATGTTGCTTTCGACCGAACTTATAGCCAAATTCAAGGTCTCTAATTTTTTGTCATTTTTGTAAATCGACAATAAATCATTGGGGAGAATCTTGGTTTTTTTTGCTGGAACAATTGCCGGGTAGTTTCTTTGAATTCCAATCCGTTGGTTGATGTTTTCCGAAAAAGCCACAATTTCGGTATCTATGTTTTTGTGCAGGGAATCCAGGGTGTACTTCAATTCGCTCAGGTTAAGCATCGTATTGGTGTTGCTGACATTGGCATTATTGGCGTCAACGGCGTTCAATTTCGACAAATCGATGTTGATGATGTATTTCTTGAAGGAACTTTTGGCAAAAGGAATTTTCGCCCGGTCTTCGTATTTTCTGGTGAGGACATCTTCATAATAATTGCCGTCGTTCAGCACCAATTGCAAAGTACTGGATTTTTCGCTGCTGATCAATTCTCCGTTTTTGGCCTTGATGACCGTTTTGTTGCCCTCGCCATTGATCGCTTTTTTGTGAATGGTAATCCCCGTGAGGGTATTGCCGTCTTTTCCGGATTTTTTGTTTACCTTGATATTGAAAAAGCCCACATCACTGAACTGGCCTTCGGCTATGGCCATAGCAGGTTTCAACTGTGCAATGCTTCTCCTGAAATTGATGAACTTGTATTCGGCATAAGGAATCACGTTGTTGGCAAACAAGAAGGCTACGATGCTCAATATCGAGATAAAGACAATCAAGCCCCGCATAGCTCTCTGAAGCGAAATCCCAGCCGATTTCATAGCGGCAAATTCATAATTTTCGGCCAAATTCCCGAAAGTCATTATCGAAGCCAACAATACCGACAATGGAAGTACCAACGGAACAATTCTTGGCATGGCAAACAGCAAGAACTTCAGCACCATTATCAAATCCAGGTCTTTACCCGCAAGCTCTGCAATGAACAACCAAACCGATTGGAGAATAAAAATGAAAAACAAGATTACAAATACCGTGGTAAATGTAGTCAGGAACGTTTTCAGTAAATATTTGTCGAGAATTTTCACCTAGAATTAATCTAATTTATTGATGTAGTAATTGGGATATTTACTGGCCACAAAGGTAAATTGATTTTTTGACAAAGGTTGGTTGGTTTTAAAAGAATTAACAGTCAAAGTGGTTTTTGTTCCTTTTTTTCCCGTTTCAATCAAATTATAAATGTGTTTCGTTTGCACGTCTATACCCAATAGGATTTCTTTCCTCGGGTCTTTGGCATTGGTGGGAATCAATTTGATGTATTGAATTTTTCTTCCTTTTACGTCCTGCAATTTATCCATGGAACATTTGTAACCCGAATTGAAAAAAGTCAGCATTTTCGATGGCGTAATGGCCGTTTGGTCATTTTCATTGACCGTGGATATGGTCACTTCCTCGTCTTCGGGAACAATGGTATAGCTTTTTTTTCCGTCAAAAATCTTGGTCACTCCCATGAAATTCAAGACGTATTGATTGCCTTTCATAGTCACGTTACCCTTGCTGTTTTGATTGATGTTTTCTTTGCTGTTGTTCAGGGTATATTTGAAATCAATTACTATGTTGTCGTAACTTTTCACTATGGCGGTCACTTGATTCAACAGGTCCTTTGCTTTTTTGTCTTGCGCTTGAATGGTGATGCTGAAAAGGAACAAGGCAATAATTTGAATAAACTTTGTCCTCACTTTTTTAGTGCTTTTATTTTGGAATTTGTTACCCGCGCCCATAAGGCGAACGGAGGAAATAATCTTGGATTTCATTTTGTTTTAATTAGTTTTGTTCGTTGTTGAAAAATTGATCAAGAGAACTAATGTCCGGGATGTTCACGTTTCGTGCTTTGCTTCCCTCAAAAGGCCCCACAATTCCTGCTGCTTCCAACTGATCAATCAATCTTCCAGCCCTGTTGTAGCCCAATTTGAGTTTTCTTTGCAATAACGAAGCAGAACCTTGCTGGGCATTCACAATAACTTCCGCAGCTTCCCTAAACAATGAGTCTCTCTCGGAAATATCCATATCAAGATTAATGCCAGTTTCCTCTCCAATAAATTCTGGAAGCAAATAAGCGGTTGCATACGCTTTTTGAGAACCCACAAAATCCACAATTTTTTCAACTTCCGGCGTGTCCACAAAGGCACATTGCACACGCACCATGTCGTTACCATTCGTATAAAGCATGTCTCCACGTCCTATCAATTGATCGGCACCTTGACTATCTAAAATGGTCCTGGAATCAATTTTGGAAGTAACCCTGAAGGCAATCCTCGCCGGGAAATTGGCTTTTATCAAACCGGTTATCACGTTTACCGAAGGTCTTTGCGTGGCAATGATCAAGTGAATTCCAATGGCTCTGGCCAATTGCGCCAAGCGGGCAATCGGGGTTTCCACTTCTTTTCCGGCGGTCATAATCAAGTCGGCAAACTCGTCGACCACCAATATGATGTATGGCAAAAAGCGGTGCCCATTTTCAGGATTCAATTTTCGGGACTTGAATTTGTCGTTGTATTCCTTGATGTTACGCACCATCGCATCTTTCAACAAAGAATAACGATTGTCCATTTCCACGCAAAGCGAGTTCAAGGTATTGATAACTTTGGCATTGTCCGTGATGATGGCATCGTCCGTATCGGGCAATTTGGCTAAATAATGTCTTTCAATCTTGTTGAAAAGCGTCAATTCCACTTTTTTGGGATCAACCAAGACAAACTTGATTTCGGCGGGATGTTTTTTGTACAACAAAGATGTTATCACCGCATTCAAACCAACCGATTTTCCTTGACCGGTGGCTCCAGCCATCAGCAAGTGGGGCATTTTAGCCAAATCAACCACAAAAGTTTCGTTCGAAATGGTTTTCCCCAAAGCGATAGGCAATTCCATTTCGGCCTCCTGGAATTTGGCCGAACCGATAACACTTTTCATCGAAACCATCGTGGGATTCTTGTTCGGAACCTCGATACCGATGGTTCCTTTTCCGGGAATGGGGGCAATGATACGAATGCCCAATGCCGAAAGCGACAAGGCAATGTCGTCCTCTAAACTTTTAATTTTTGAAATTCGGATTCCGGCTTCGGGCACGATTTCATATAATGTTACCGATGGACCTACGGTGGCTTTTATTTGTGCTATTTCTATTTTGTAATTGGGGAGGGTTTCCACAATTCGGTTCTTGTTTTCTTCCAATTCTTCCTGGTTGATCGTGATTCCTCCGGTAGAATACTCCTTCAGTAAATCAATCGTGGGGTATTTGG
>JAGNPF010000143.1 GCA_017989775.1 Flavobacterium sp. | reverse complement strand
TTTAACACTATGGCTTTCGAATCGAAAAATCCGTTTTTATCCAATAAATCTTTTACGGCCACATCGGCCTCTACCGACAGCAGGGTGCATCAAGCCACCCTTATCGATTACAACCAGGATATGACTTTGTCCGGGACAATCAACAAAACTTTAATCTTGTTTCTATTGCTTACAGCATCAGCCATCGTGGTTTGGTGGATGGCTTTCAACGGAATGAATCCGATGTTACCTACTATTGGCGGAGCAATATTGGGATTGATTTTAGTTGTGATTGCTGCTTTCAAACCGCAATATTCACCTGTTTTGGCTCCGGGATACGCTTTGTTCGAAGGCTTGTTCATAGGAGGAGTTTCGGCCATTTTTGAAGCCAAATATCCAGGAATCGTGATCCAGGCCGTTGGCGCGACATTCGTGACATTCGTCGTTTGTTTGGGCTTGTACAAATTCAAGATTGTTCAAGTAACGGAACAGTTCAAATCGGTTGTTGTTGCAGCCACACTTGCCATTGCCACTTATTACCTAATTTCTTGGTTGTTTTCGATGTTTACCAGCTTTGTGCCGGTTCATCACGGCAATTCGTTGACGAGTATCGGCATCAGTGTCTTCGTGATCGTGATTGCCGCATTAAACTTGTTCCTCGACTTTGACAGTATCGAAAAAGGCGTGCAACAAAAAATGCCCAAATATATGGAATGGTTTGGCGCCATGGGCTTGATGATTACCTTGGTTTGGTTGTACATCGAGTTCTTGAGATTGCTTTCCAAACTTTCAAGCAGAAATTAAATAAAAATCCAATATATTCTAAAAACCACGCTTTCGGGCGTGGTTTTTTTTGTGGTTCTACCGACATTTGTGTGAAAGACAAAATAATTAAACCATTAAGGAAATGAAGAAAATTAAGATTTAGATCGTTCGGAAATAAACATCATTATTTCATCCAAAAAAAAAGCAAAAATGACTTAATGAACCTTAATTCTCTAAATGGTTGAAAAAAAATGGCTCACAACAGTTCCTATAGAACCTTTTTGGTTAAAAATCAAATTTCAACTGCACGACGACCGTCTTTTTCTCTTCGGTATTGAGATTGCTCAATGAAATCCCCAGCAATCGAACGGAATCCTTCATTCGTTCCTGAAACAAAAGTTCTTTGACGGTTTCCAGAACCAATCCTTTGTCGGAGATGAAATACGGCAAAGTCTTGCTGCGGGTTTGTTGCGTAAAATCGCTGTATTTGATTTTCAAGGTCACCGTTTTTCCGGCAACACGATGTTTTTTGAGCCTTTTTTCCAATGAATGGGCAATTTTTTCCAACTGTTCCAACATAAAAATCTCGGAAGAAAGATTGACTTCAAAAGTGTGCTCGGCTGCCACCGATTTGGTAATCCTATCGGATTTCACTTCACTTTCGTGAATTCCCCGTACCACGTTGTAATAGAAATTTCCGGATTTCCCAAAATGCTTTTCGAGGAATTCCAGGGATTTGCTTTTCAATTCCAAGCCCGTGAAAATACCCAATTGGTACATTTTTTCGGTGGTGACTTTCCCCACTCCATAAAATTTTCGGATGGGCAATGCTTCCAAAAAAGGAATGACCTCATCCGGATTGACCGTTTTCTGGCCGTTGGGTTTGTTGTAATCACTGGCAATTTTGGCCACGAATTTATTGACCGAAATCCCAGCCGAAGCCGTCAAACCCACTTCATTGAAAATCCGCATCCTAATTTCTTGGGCCAACAAAGTGGCACTGGGATTTCCCTTCTTGTTATTCGTGACATCGAGATAGGCTTCATCCAACGAGAGTGGCTCGACCAAATCGGTGTATTCGTGAAATATCTTGTGAATTTTGTTGGATATTTCTTTGTAACGTTCGAATCGAGGTCGCACAAAAATTAGATCGGGGCAATTTTTTTTGGCCAAAACACCGCTGATGGCACTTCGAACTCCAAATTTTCGGGCTTCATAACTTGCCGCAGCCACCACTCCCCGATTTTCGGCACCGCCAACGGCAATGGGTTTTCCACGCAAAGCTGGATTGTCCATTTGCTCCACCGAAGCAAAAAAAGCATCCATATCGATGTGTATGATTTTCCTATTGGGATTCATTTCTGGCATATCGCAAATTTATGCAAATTATTGTTCGTGTATTAGCTTAAATATCTTACATTTAACCAAAATTAAAGTCTCCACATTCATTCATTTGATTAACCCAGAAACCATGTATAAAATAATTTACGCCCTGTTGCTTTTTCCGATATTGTTATGGTGTCAAACCACTGACAACACCAATAAAGTTCACAGACATTATTATAAAGACAAAGTGGTATCTGTTGAAGTTTGGAAAGGAACCGATAAAATCACAGACAGCCTGAAAACCTATCATAACAATGGGAAATTAAACGAGGTTTTTTATTTTGATGATAAAGGACGAAGAAACTCTAATTGTTTCCAGTACAACAGCTTGGGCGAAAAATTGGTAAGCTGGAATTTTTCACACGGAAAATTGCTGAGCAGAACTGACCACAAATTGCCTTTCAACAACAAGGAAACCGAAGAAAACGCCAAAAAGCACCTTCAATTGCTTGCTGAATTGAACGCAAAAACCAACTACAACCCTGTAAACATCAACGATTTATTCAAAAGAGGCAACCTGAGAGCCCGTCTTGGAAATAAAACATTGGCTCTTGACGATTTAAAAAAGGTGGAATGGATAATAAATAAAAACGCCAAAGATACCACCAAGGTAATTCCGGAATCCGTAAAGGCAAACAGGGAAAAATTCAAAAGCAGCCTTTACGACCTCATTGCCAACATCTATGGAAGTCTTGAAATGGAAAACTACACCAATCAGTACTATCTAAAAGCGATGGCCGTAGCACCAAAAGACAATCGGATTTTATATAATTTTGCCAATTATCTACAACAAAAAAAATCCACTGATTTGGCACGTTACTATTTGGAAAAAATTGTTGCCGAACAACCCCAACACGGTCATACAAGATGGGCATTGGCCAAATTATACAGCGATATTGGAGAATATGAAAAAGGTATGGAAAATATTAATGCCGCTTTCCTTAAAGAAAAAATCATAATAGAACGTTCATCCAATTATGGAGGCAGGGATTTAAAAACTACACGAGGCTTATTATATCACAAATTAGGCAATTCCGAAAAAGGAATTCAGGATCTGAAAGAAGCATTGAACATAGACAAAAACAATTCCTATGCGATGAAAAATCTGGGCATCATTTACCTCGACCAAAAGAAATACAATCAAGCCTGCGAATTATTCGAAAAAGCAAAAGCATTAGATTACACCTTGGTTTATGATGAAAACGACCTCGATGCTTTATTGCAAAGCGCCTGCAACAACGTTCAACCTGAAATAGCTGTCGAAAAACCCAAACCATTTGTTTTCCCGAATCCTGTCACGACCTTGATTACGGTCAAAAACTACGATTTCAAGAATTTTGATTATGAATTATTTGATTTCGAGTCCAACTCGGTTTTGCGAGGAAAAAGCACCGATGGCAGTATTGACGTATCGAGACTGAACGCCGGATTTTATGTCCTTAAAATTTTCAACACAGATTCACCACAAACCTTCAAAATCATCAAACAATAAAAAGCCGATTAGCCTTATGTCAAACATGTTGGAAATAGAAAGAAAATTTCTCGTGACCTCGGATGCTTTCAAAAAAGAAGCTTTCGCCCAAAACAGGATTGCGCAGGGCTATTTGAGCGCCGTTCCCGAACGAACGGTCAGGGTGCGCATAAAAGGAGACAAAGGATTCCTGACCATTAAAGGAGCCTCTAACGAATCGGGCTTGTCGCGTTTTGAATGGGAAAAAGAAATCCCTGTCGATGAAGCGACGGCATTATTGAAACTATGCGAAAAAGGCGTTATCGACAAAACCCGTTTTGAAGTAAAAAAGGGGAATCACGTCTTTGAAATTGACGAATTTTATGGCGAAAATGAAGGCTTGATCATGGCCGAAATTGAACTGCAATCGGAAACCGAATCATTTGAAAAACCAAGCTGGCTTGGCGAGGAAGTGACCAATGACCCTCGGTATTACAATTCGTATTTGAGCAATAATCCTTACAAAAACTGGTAATTATTTTTGAAGAATCTCTATGGTTACTATCATAGAGCCCGAAGATTTATTGTTGGCAATATCCATAAAAGCACGATTGGAAAGGTCAATTTCCCTCGATCTCACAAAAGGCCCTCTATCGATGACTTCCACAATTACGGATTTCCCATTGGCAGAATTGGTGATTTTTACTTTGGTCCCAAAGGGCAGTTTTTTATGCGCAGCAGTATATTTGTTTTTGTCGTATCGTTTCCCGCTTGCCGTTTTTCTTCCGTGAAACTTGTCGGCATAATAGGAAGCGTGGACTGATTTTTTGTAAAATTTGAAATTTCCAGTTTCAATAAGCAAGCTGTCGAAAATCGTTTCTTGTTGCTCAACCAATGTTTTACTTTTTTTGACAGTGTCTTTTTGTACCGATGTCTTTTGTTTGTCGGTAATCAAGGTTTGGCTGCTTGCAAAAGCACCAAAAGCAATCAAAAGAAAAAACAACACTGATTTTTTACCCACAATTTTAAAATTGCTTTTTCGGTATTGCTTCGCCAGTTTTCCGGCATTCGTCTCGTGAATTTTCGATTCCATTTGTAATTTTTTAGTTGAACTCCATCTGGCAAAAACCATACCTAGGTAAAAAAAAGTCCTTTTCAGGACTTTTTTATCTTTTTTTTAAAACCACAAATTCCAAGGAATTCTACTCAAGATGAGTACCAACCCCAAACCATAATAAATGGAGAATGTTTTGAATTTTGATTCACTCTCGGCAAGTTTTTTGTGTTTCGACCAACCCATGGTAATCAAGACGATACCAATAATGTTGACAAGCGGATGTTCCAACGAAGTTAGTCTCAGTGCTGCATCTTTCATTTGACCCAATACTGGAAACCCCAATGGAGAAACAAAATAAACAATAAATCCTATGACCAATTGAGTGTGTATGGCTGCCAAGGCAAATAGTGCAATTTTTCTGTC
>JAGNPF010000142.1 GCA_017989775.1 Flavobacterium sp. | reverse complement strand
GCCATTCGACACAACATGGCAAAAGATTTGCCCAAGATGCACGTTCAAACTTGCTTGATTTGGGGAAAAAACGACAGCGTAACACCACCAAATGTAGCCGAAGAATTCAACGAACTGCTGCCAAACGCCACCTTGTACTGGATTGACAAATGCGGTCACGCCGCCATGATGGAACATCCCGACGAGTTCAATCGTTTGCTGGAAGACTGGTTGACACACACCCATTTAAAAGCGCACTAGTTTTTTAGCAAAGAATTTACAAAAATCATTATGAAAATTAACACCGCCGAATTCATTGTCAGCAACTCCGAAGTGGCAAAATGTCCAAAAGACTTTTTGCCGGAATATGCTTTTATAGGCCGTTCCAATGTTGGAAAATCATCATTGATTAATATGTTGACCAATCATAAAAATTTGGCAAAAACCTCTGGAAGACCCGGAAAAACACAGTTAATCAACCACTTTTTGATTAACAACAACTGGTTTCTGGTCGATTTGCCGGGATATGGTTATGCCAAAGTCTCCAAGAAAACCAAATCGGTTTTTCAGCAATTCATAACGGATTATTTCGAAACAAGAGAGCAACTCGTTTGCGCCTTTGTCTTGATTGACATTCGCCACGAAGCCCAAAATATCGACTTGGAATTCATGGAATACATGGGCGAAAGCGAAATTCCTTTCTGCATCATTTTCACCAAAGCCGACAAGATTAGCAAAACCAAAATAGACGCGCATATTGCTGCCTACAAAAAGCAAATGTTCGCCAACAATTGGGCCGAAATGCCGCCGTATTTCGTAACATCGGCTACGGAATCTACCGGAAAAGAAACGCTTTTAAATTATATTGACGAAGTAAATCAGGAAGTTTTCAAAAACAACAGCGGATTTTAATACCAATTTCAAATAAAAAATCCCAAATTCCAATTGAAGTGATTGGAATTTGGGATTTTCTGTTTTTGGAATTTACTTATTTTGTCAACTCCAGCTTTTCGGCAAAATAATCGCAGAAATCCTGCATCGTTGCCGACATTTTTTCATCGCCCGTGGCACGTTGAAACGTTTCGGTCATGGACAGGAGTGTTTGATGAAAGAAAATTTTCATTTCGTCAACCGGCATGTCCTTGGTCCACAATTCGATGCTTTTTGTTGATTTTTCGTTACCGTCCCAAACCGAAAGCATAAACGCCTTGGATTCTTCCTCTTGCACCCCTCCTTCGATTGCCGTCCACATTAATTTTTCCGGAACTCGATTTTCATCCAATTCGATGCTTAACTTAATTTCTGATGTATGTGTAATTGCCATTATTTTTTTGGTTTGTATTTAGATTTTTCGAATATTTCTTTAGCATTCATTTTTAATAATTCCCCAATTGGAACATCGTTGTTTTTCACGAAAGAACGAACAATTTGCCATCCCACCCAGGCACCCACCCTTCCGGGAGATTCGTTGTCGATTTCAAGATAAAACTTGGAAAAAGGTGCCGGATTCACGAATCGATTTCCCAACTTGGAATCATTGCTGTACAGCATTTCTTTCTCCAAGAAATACCGCCACATATAGCTCTCGTTTTCCTCGCACCACTTGATTTGTTCGGGTGTGTAGCCCATTTTGTCGACATCGGCATAATCCGGCAAAAGCAGGTCTTTCAAATACAATTCCTTGCCGTAATAAATCATTTGGCTTAGCAAAGTTTTGTCGGTTACGGGAGCTATTTTATCCATTGAAAAACTCGAAACCACGTCCGGCATCATCTGTTTTTCTTCGAAATTTTGCTTCAAATACTTCGGGAATTGATAAAATTTATGCTCTTTCCCCAAATACAATTCCAATGAAACAATCAACAAAGTATCGGCATAAATCACCTTGTTGTTGTAATCCATTTCAGAAATTACGGTAATCACCTTTGGCGTTTTGGTTTTGGGAAAATTGTACTTTATGTGCTTGAAAAGTGTTTCCAATTCTTCTTGGAGAGGCGCGAAATTGGCATACTTTTTTTGAACTTCGGCATACAATTCCCTCCAAAGTGGATTTTGCATTTTTTCCAACCAAACGCTGTCGTTTATTCCTTGTGGAAAAAAGAACGGAAATTGCTTTTTCAACTTCCCCAAATCCTCGGATGCCGTTTCGAAAAAAAGCTTGTCGAAACGCACCACTTTTATCTCTACCGGAATTGCCGCCACCTCTTTTTCCACTTTTGACTTTTTGTCACAAGAAGCGATAACCAGCATTAACGCAATTATAAAAACTATTTTTCTCATTTATATCACTTTGACAGCCTAATTCTTCAATTCTTTTTCAGTGTCCATCCAACTTCGTTTAAAATGAATAGGTACTATCCCTAAAATTATTATTTTTGCAAATATACAATTCCTACTTTTTAAAAACCCAAACTATTATGACTAAAAAAAGTACGCTCCAAATTGAAAAAGTCAATACCCATATTGTAAATTGGCTAAAAACTTACGCAGAAAACGCAAAAGTACAAGGTTTTGTTGTGGGAATTTCAGGCGGAGTCGATTCGGCGGTAACCTCAACGCTTTGTGCCCAAACCGGCCTGACCACTTTATGCGTAGAAATGCCTATACACCAAGCCATTAGCCACGTGAGTCGCGGACGGGAACACATTGAACAATTGAAAAAAAGATTCCCCAATGTCATAAATACCGAAGCTGATTTGACCTCCGTTTTCGAAGATTTCAAAAAAATTGTGCCAAACAATTTTGAAATCGACAAAGTAAACCTATCTTTGGCAAATAGTCGGGCACGCTTGCGTATGACCACTCTTTATTATTTTGCGGGAGTCCACTGCTTGTTGGTTGCTGGAACCGGAAACAAAGTAGAGGATTTTGGCGTAGGATTTTACACGAAATATGGTGATGGCGGCGTGGATATCAGTCCAATAGCCGATTTGATGAAATCCGATGTTTATGCCTTGGGCGATTTTTTAAAAATCCCGAACTCCATTTTAGTTGCCTCTCCCACAGATGGTTTATTTGGCGACGACCGAACTGACGAAGACCAACTTGGTGCGAGTTATGATGAGCTGGAATGGGCAATGCGAGAAAACGAAAAAGAAATAAAGCAAGAAGAATTTACAAAAAGAGAAAGTGAAGTGTTCCAAATCTATAAACGATTAAACACAATTAATCAACATAAAATGAATGAAATACCTGTTTGTTTAATCCCTGAAGAATTTAAGTAGTATTTTTCTATTGATTTTCTGTAATTTACAGATATTATTTACTAACTTTACATTTCGTAAGAGATAAACAATTCTAAATTTAAAATTATGATAAAAGTTTGTTTAGCCGATAACCACCCAGTTGTACATTTTGGTGTAAAATCTTATTTCAAAGATCACGACGACATTTCGATTGTTGCCAATGTAGGGAATTTTATGATGGTAAGAGATATCCTTCTTACCAAGGAGATTGATGTTTTAATCTTGGATCTAGAATTAGAAGGTCTTTCCAGTATTTTTGAAGTCAAAAATATTTTGAAAAATTTTCCAAAGACAAAAATCATCATCTTTAGCGACCTTTCAGAACAGATTTATGCGCCTAATGCCATCAAAGCTGGTGTTGCGGGTTTCATTTCTAAAAAAGAGAAACTGGAAACCCTAGGCCAATCTATTATCAAAGTACATCAAGGAAAGATAATTATCAATGAAACTGTTAAGAAAAACCTTGCTTTAATTGCAAAACAAAACAAAAGCGAACGTTTGTACAGAAAACTGTCGAATCGTGAAGTGGAAGTTTTACGTTATTTAAGTGATGGTAAGAAAAACAATGAAATCTCTAAGATTTTGGGACTCAACGAAAAAACAATCAGTACTTATAAATTAAGACTATTGCAAAAATTGAATGTTACCAATTTAGTAGATTTGGTAAACAAGGCAAAAACTTTGGAAATAGTTTAATTACTATAACGCGACATCACTCTTCCTAGTTTTTTGGAAAAAGAGTTGATTAGCTTGGAATAATCCATAGCCATAGACAAAGGCTCTATATTATCTGACCCAGGCTCAGAAGATATAGAGCCTTTTATTTCTTCGATAATCCTGTCCACCAAATACCAACGCATCGTCAGGATGGTTTCGGACACGTATTGACCAATGGTGTCGCTTTTTGTCTTTGGAAAAATATTCTGTCCTTCCCAATTGTGTAAGACCACTCTTTCGTCTTCCATCAAAATATCGGTGACTTCTTGCGCAAATTCTGGCTGTAAATGCATCAAATATTGCTCTATGTTGAAACTCTCGTTTTGCAGATAGTAGTTTACCAAATTATTGTATATGTCTCGAAACAAAGGGTTGGCCAACTCCACTTCGTCTTCCTGCAAACTCAAGTAGATTCTCTGAAACACTTTGTATTCCTTCTTTTCGGTCACGTTTTCGATTTCGCCTTCTTGATTCGCCCTTAAAAGCACGTCTTCAAATTCCTCTGTTTTGTTGCCGTACAACAAAAGGATTTCTATAATTTTTCTTTCCAATCCATAAAGGATATCTATTTTCTGAACCTGGACTGGCGTTTCATTTTTTACGACTTCAAAAGCTTTTTGCTCTTGTTTTTGTTTTTTTCCAATGTCGGCAACATCTTTTTGAACCATTTGCGCCAAAGTACTCACCAAAACTTGTTCGGAAATATCCATGATTCGGGAACATTCCTGAATGTAGATTTCGCGTTGAATGCGATCTGGAATTTTGGAAATACTCACCACCATGTCCCGAATCAAATCGGCTTTTTTGATGGGATCGTTTTTGGCGTCATTCATCAACAAGGACGCTTTGAACTGGATAAAATCTTTGGCATTTTCGTCCAAATATTTAACCAATTCTTCATAAGGCGTTTTCTTGGCAAAACTGTCCGGGTCTTCTCCGTCGGGAAATGCACAAACTTTCACGTTCATTCCTTCTTCCAGAATCAAGTCGATTCCACGAATGGAAGCACGCAATCCAGCAGCATCGCCATCAAAAAGAACGGTAATATTTTTGGTCAATCTGTTTATTAACCGGATTTGGTCAGGTGTCAAAGCCGTTCCCGAAGATGCCACGACGTTTTCTA
>JAGNPF010000141.1 GCA_017989775.1 Flavobacterium sp. | reverse complement strand
ATCTAAGGTCAGCTATAATGCAAATACTTTAAACTGTTCATTCACCAATGCCAAAAAGCAAAAAATCACTATTTTGTTTCAAGTGAGCAACAATAATATTGCTTTCCGATATGAGTTGCCTTCTTGGGGAGAAACTAAAGCTTGTGTGGTTACCGAGGAAACTACGGGTTATAAATTTCCGTCATCCACGACCACATTTCTTTCTCCAATGATGGGGTCAATGACTGGATTTGCCCGTACCGCTCCCAGTTATGAAAGCGGTTACGAAGCCGATGCAGCATCGGATAAAAATTCAGCGTCTGATGGGTATGTCTTTCCTGGACTTTTTCATTTGGGTGACAAAGCCTGGGTTTTGCTTTCAGAAACAGGCGTAAGTAGTTTATATACAGCCTCGCATTTGAGTGCTTACAAAGACGGAATTTACACCGTTGAATATCCAAATCCAAAACAAAATAACGGTTTTGGAAGTTCGGGAGCACAAATAAGTCTTCCGGCTGTAACGCCTTGGAGAACCATTACCGTAGGCGAAACCCTAAAACCAATTGTTGAAACAACGATTCCTTTTGATGTTGTCAAACCACTTTACAAACCATCGCAAGAGTATAAAATGGGACGTGGTTCTTGGAGCTGGATTGTTTGGCAAGACAACAGCATGAATTATGAAGACCAAGTAAAATATATCGATTTGGCCGCCGCCATGCAATTTGAATACATCTTGATTGATGCGTGGTGGGACGATAGAATTGGTTACGAAAAAATGAAAGAATTGATCAAGTATGCCAAATCCAAAAACGTCGAGGTGTTCTTGTGGTACAATTCGAACGGTTCTGCCAATGACGCTTTTATGACACCTCTCAACAAAATGAACACTTCCATAGCCCGAAAAAATGAAATGAAATGGCTTAAAGAAGCGGGTGTCAAAGGACTAAAAGTGGATTTCTTTGGAGGAGACAAACAAGAAACCATGAAATTGTATGAGGATATTCTTTCTGACGCCAATGATTATGGATTGATGATTATTTTCCATGGCGCTACCCTTCCCCGTGGTTGGGAAAAAATGTATCCCAATTTTGTGGGAAGCGAAGCTGTACTTGCCTCCGAAATGCTGATTTTTTCACAGGATGTTCGTGAAAAAGAAGCCTATTTTGCCTCTTTGCACCCTTTCATCCGAAATGCAGTGGGCAGCATGGAATTTGGTGGAGTATTGTTGAATAAATATCTAAATAAAGGAAATACAAAAGGACAACTACGATTGACCACCGACGCTTTTCAATTGGCAACGGCTGTACTTTTCCAAAACCCTGTTCAAATGTTTGGACTAACCCCAAATAACCTTACGGACGTACCCGCCTTTGAATTGGACTTTTTGAAAAACGTTCCAACGACTTGGGACGAGACCGTTTACATTGATGGTTATCCGGGAAAATACAGTGTAATTGCCCGCAGACATAGTCAAAAATGGTATGTTGCTGGTGTAAATGCAGAAAAGACTCCTAAAGTATTGAAACTTAATTTGCCAATGCTAGCAGGACAAAATATTACCGTTTATAACGACAAGGATACTAAAGAAACATTTACGGCAACTACCAGAGTTTCTAAAAAAGGGGAATTATCAATAACAATCCAGCCTAATGGAGGGTTTGTAGTAACAAATTAGAAAGAATGAAAAAGAGTTTTAAAATACTTGCGATACTTATTACTATCCTAAATTATTCAGTAGGAAAAGCACAAAATCCTATTGTGCAAACCAATTATACTGCTGATCCAGCACCGATGGTTTATAACGGCAAAGTGTTTCTTTACACCAGCCATGACGAAGATGATTCCACTTGGTTCACCATGAACGATTGGCGATTATACACCACCGAAGACATGGTCAATTGGACAGATCACGGAGCCGTCTTGTCCTACAAAGAATTTGAATGGGCAAAAATGAATGCTTGGGCACCGCAATGCATCGAACGAAGAGGAAAGTTCTATATGTATGTGCCAAACACAACCAGAGACGGAAAAGGAGCCATTGGGGTTGCCGTTGCCGATAGCCCTTATGGACCATTCATAGACCCGCTGGGAAAACCCTTGGTTTCCAATAGTAATGCCGACATAGATCCAACTGTTTTTATTGATGACGATGGTCAAGCCTATTTATTTTGGGGCAATCCGGTTTGCTATTATGTGAAGTTGAATGAAGATATGATTTCTTATGAAGGTGAAATCAAACAAATTCCTAATACAATAGAAGCATTTGGAAAACGGGAAGGAAAAGTGAATGAACAAAGACCTACTACTTATGAAGAAGGCCCTTGGATGTACAAACGCAATAATCTTTATTATTTGGTTTTTGCGGCAGGACCTATTTCGGAACATATTGGTTATTCAACCAGTAAAAATATAGAAGGACCTTGGAAATATCAAGGTGTTGTAATGCCTACACAAGGTGGGTCTTTTACCAATCATCCCGGGATTATCGATTTTAAAGGGAAAAGTTATTTTTTCTATCACAATGCAGCATTGCCGGGTGGCACTGGTTTCACGCGTTCCGTATGCGTGGAAGAACTTAAATTCAACAAAGACGGCTCCATCGTGCAAATGAATATGACCGAAGGTATCAAAAAGAGTTTGACTCCTTTAAATCCCTACGCTAAAACCGAGGCAGAAACCATTGCTTGGTCCGAAGGCGTGAAATCAATGAAAAATAAGGTGGTTGGTAATTTTATCACTGCAAAATACAATGATGCTTTCTCCAAAGTCAAAGAAGTAGATTTCCGAAAAGAAGGCGCTTCGAAATTCACGACGCGAATTGGAACAACCCACAACGGAAACGTGTCAATGGAAATACGATTGGACAGCAAAGACGGAGAATTAATTGGAACCGTAAATGTCCCTATGACAGGAGGAAATGACCGATGGGCATTGCAGACAATCGATGTTAAAAAAGTCTCAGGAATTCACGATATTTATTTCGTTTTCAAAGGAAAAGCCAAGACCGACATCCTCTATTTTGATTATTGGAAATTCTCAAAATAATTTTTTTACAAAAAAAAGCAATCGGTTGCTTAAAAACATTAATTTAGACTTTTGAATCTTTAATGGCAACAAAGACCCATTTATCTTGACCAGAAAAAATTAACCAATGAAAAATAAACAATTAAAATTTAATGTAATGAAAAAAACACAAGTACTGTTATTATTAAGTATCGTTTTGTTCTCGTTTACCGGAGCAAATAGCCAAAATAAACAAAAGAACAATCCTCCCCTATTTTCAAATTTCAGCTATCAAGGGAATGACAAAGTATATACAGAAAACCCATTAAAATCGGATGAATTTTACACTCCTATTTTGCAAGGATGTTATCCTGATCCAGCCATTACCCGCAAAGGAGACGATTATTATATGGTATGTTCTTCGTTTGCCATGTTTCCGGGAGTGCCTATTTTTCACTCTAAAGATTTGGTGAACTGGACCGACTTGGGAGGCGTACTAAATGATGTAACGCAATTCAATCCGCATGACACGGGAATCAGTGCCGGAGTTTATGCGCCTGGGATTACCTACAATCCTCATAATGACACATTCTACATGATTGTTACAGCATTTTCGGGTAATCTTGGAAATATTATTGTAAAAACAAAAGACCCCAAAAAAGGTTGGGGAAATCCAATAAAATTAGCTTTTGGCGGAATAGATCCTGCCATTTTCTTTGATGACAATGGCAAAGGATATATCGTACACAACGATGCTCCAGATAATGGAAAAGAGCGTTACAATGGTCACCGCGTGATTAAAATTTGGGAATATGATGTGGAAAATGACAAAGTAATTCCTGGTACAGATAAAATTATAGTGGATGGAGGAGTTGATCCCACTAAAAATCCAATTTGGATTGAAGCACCCCATCTTTACAAAAAAGACGGAAAATACTTTTTAATGTGTGCCGAAGGGGGTACAGGAGGCAATCATACTGAAGTTATCTTTAAAAGTGACAACCCAAAAGGGCCATTTATTCCTGCACCAAGCAATCCAATTTTAACACAAAAATATTTCCCAAGAGACAGAGCCAATAAAGTGGATTGGGCTGGTCACGCCGATTTGGTCAAAGGGCCTGGCGATAAATATTACGGAGTTTTCTTGGCAGTTAGACCAAACGAAAAAAACAGGGTAAATACAGGTCGTGAAACTTTTATCTTGCCTGTAGATTGGTCCGGTGATTTCCCGGTTTTTGAAAATGGTTTGATTCCATTGGAACCAAAACTAAAAATGCCACAAGGAGTTACCGAAAATAAAACGGGTAAAGAAGGATTCTTCCCTAATGGAAATTTTACTTTCAATGATAATTTTACGGCAGACAAATTGGATTACCGTTGGATTGGACTAAGAGGACCTCGTGAAAAATTTACAGCAATTACTAAAAAAGGATTGACAATTAATCCATTTGATACTAACATCAAAGAAGTAAAACCAACCTCAACATTGTTTTATCGTCAACAACACAATACTTTTTCTTTCACCACCACAATTGATTACAAACCAAAATCAGAAAAAGATTTGGCTGGTGTTGTAGCCTTGCAAAATGAAGGTTCCAATTATGTTTTTGGAATTACGATGAAAGACAAAGACTATTATGTGGTGCTACAAAAAAATCAAAAAACAAGAAGAGATGCAGATGTAAACTCTACAATTGTAGCAAGTGCAAAAATAGACATCAAAAAACCTGTCCAACTTCAAATGAAAGCTAATGGCGACGAGTATGTATTTAGTTACTCTACAAATGGAACCGACTTTACTAACGTAGGAGGAACTGTTTCTGGCGATATTTTATCAACAGATGTGGCAGGAGGATTTACAGGTTGCTTGTTGGGCTTGTATGCGACTGCAAATAATGATGCTAGACCTTAATTCAATGGTAATCTAAGTTGAATTTATAAAAGAGGCTGTCCAAAAAGTAAGGACAGCCTTTTTTTTGCTGTTTTTAATCTAAAATAGTATCTTAGAGTTGCACAAAAAACAAGCAATGGCTAAAGTAATATTTAAATCGCAATCGATCAATACTCCGGAACTTTTTCCGATAAATATTTTTGACA
>JAGNPF010000140.1 GCA_017989775.1 Flavobacterium sp. | reverse complement strand
TCGCTTCGTTGTGCAATAAATTGATTAATTCGTCAAGATTGTCGGCGGCAACCAATTTTACGGCCGATTTTGGAGCCGGTTTTTCAAATTTCACGGCTTTGGTGTTTATCGAGGCGTCAACAGCTTCTACCACGACCAACGGTTTTGTTCTTGCCGTCATGATTCCCCTCATGTTCGGAATGCGTAAATCTTTTTCTTCGACCAATCCTTTTTGTCCACCGATGATTAGGGGCAAAGTGGTTGAAACGGTTTCTCTTCCGCCGTCAATTTCGCGGATGGCTTTCACGTTGGTTCCATCAACCGTTATTTCGGTGCAAGAATTTATAAAATTATAACCCAAAATTCCCGCAATCATTCCAGGAACCATTCCTCCATTGTAATCCAATGATTCTTTTCCGGCAATGACAAGGTCATAGGCGCCGTTTTTTATCACTTCGGCCAGTTGCTTGGCCACAAAGAAGCTGTCTGTTGGATTGGCGTTGACACGAATCGCATCGTTTGCTCCAATAGCCAAGGCTTTTCTCAAGGTAGGCTCGGTTTCCGGTCCGCCCACATTTACCACGGTGACATTTGCGCCTTGTTTTTCTTGAAACCAGATGGCGCGTGTCAATCCAAATTCATCATTCGGGTTGATTACAAACGAAACACCATTGGTGTCAAATTGGGAATCTCCGTCGGTAAAATTAATTTTCGAAGTAGTATCAGGAACGTGACTGATGCAAACTAATATTTTCATAATTTGGAATTTTTCTAAATTGTATTCGCAAAAATAAAATAAATAATCGGAATAATATGTTATGCGTGCATAATATGCTGAAAGCTATTACGATTTCGTAATCCAAATGAAGCAACTTATTTTGACTTGTTTTTTTTTAGAAAGTAAAGATAAAGAGGCTAGAGCGATTCCCCTCTTTATTTTTATAACAAAATTTATGCTTTTAAGTGGTATAAAATATTTATTTTTGCCATTCGAAAATTACACACAAACAAAAAAACATGAGAACGATACAATTTAGAGAGGCTATTTGCGAAGCGATGAGCGAAGAAATGCGTCGCGACGAGTCAATATATTTAATGGGTGAAGAAGTTGCTGAATACAACGGTGCCTATAAAGCTTCAAAAGGAATGCTTGCCGAATTTGGCGAAAAAAGAGTAATTGACACTCCAATTGCCGAACTTGGTTTTACTGGTATTGCAGTGGGTTCAGCGATGAATGGTTGCCGTCCGATTGTGGAATACATGACTTTCAACTTTGCCTTGGTTGGTATCGACCAAATTATAAATAATGCTGCCAAAATCCGTCAAATGACCGGAGGACAATTCAATGTGCCTATCGTTTTTCGTGGACCAACGGCTTCTGCAGGACAATTGGGAGCAACCCACTCACAAGCTTTGGAAAACTGGTTTGCCAACACTCCAGGACTTAAAGTGGTGGTTCCATCGAATGTTTATGATGCCAAGGGACTTTTGAAATCGGCCATTCGCGACAATGATCCCGTAATTTTCATGGAATCGGAGCAAATGTATGGAGACAAAGGAGAAGTGCCAGACGGAGAATATACCATTCCACTGGGTGTTGCCGACGTGAAACGCGAAGGAACTGACGTGACCATCGTGTCATTCGGAAAAATTATCAAGGAAGCTTACATTGCTGCCGACGAATTGGCTAAAGAAGGAATCTCTTGTGAAATCATCGACTTGAGAACTGTTCGTCCAATGGATAATGCAACGATTTTGGCTTCGGTTAAAAAAACAAATAGATTAGTAATTCTTGAAGAAGCTTGGCCATTTGCCAGTGTTTCTTCCGAGATTACATATATTGTTCAAGAACAAGCGTTCGATTTTCTTGATGCTCCAATCCAACGTATCACGACTGCAGACACTCCTGCGCCATACTCACCGGTATTACTAAAAGAATGGTTGCCAAATTCAGCCGACGTTGTAAAAGCGGTAAAAAAAGTATTGTATAAAAAATAATTTTTGATTTTACTGTTTTTCGGTTTCGAAACATAATAATCAAGCAATTTTATCGTATTAACTATATTTGAAACTTCATCAGGATTCTAAATTCGATGAAGTTTTTTTTTTTGATTATGAAAAAAACCATTGCACTCTTTTTGTTCGTTTTGTTTGCTTTGACAAGTTCAATTTTTGCCCAGACAAAAGTTAGCGGAATTGTTGTGGACAAGTCCAATCGTCCTGTTCCATTTGCAAACATTGCCTTCCAAAATTCGACCGAAGGTGTTGTTTCCAACGAAGACGGGCTTTTTTATCTGGAATCACCCAAAACATACAAAGTGATAGTGGTTACTTCTGTGGGGTTTTCAGACAAAGAGATTGTTTTGGAGAAGTCGGTTACCTACAAACTTACGGTTCAGTTGAGCGAAGTTTTGAGTTTGAACGAAGTGGTGATTTATTCGGGTAAAACATCCAAAAAAAATAATCCGGCACTGGATATTCTGAGAAAAATTTGGGAAAGAAGACGCAAAAACGGCTTGCATTTATTCAGGCAATACCAAATGGAAAAGTACGAAAAAGTAGAATTCGACTTGAATACCATTGATTCTGCCTATATGAAAAAGAAGCTCTTCAAGGGGATGGAGTTTATTTTCAACCAAGTGGACACCTCGAAGATTACGGGCAAAACTTATTTACCTATTTTTATAAACGAAGCCTTGTCGGATGTTTATGGAGACAATCAAATAAATAAAGTCAAGGTAAAAACAAAGGCCAACAAGACCTCCGGATTCAACGGCAACCAGCAAATTTTGGCTTTTGTGGACGATTTGTATTCTGATTTTGACATTTATGACAATCACCTCACTTTTTTCGACAAAAGCTTTACAAGTCCTTTGTCGAAAACGGGAATCGATGTCTATAATTATGTGTTGAGGGACAGCTCGTTTATTGACGATAAATGGTGTTACAACATCGTTTTTTATCCAAGGCGCAAAAATGAACTGACTTTTAAAGGCGATTTTTGGGTAAGCGACACCACTTTTGCTATCAAAAACATCAACATGGCGGCTACCAAGAGTGCCAACATCAACTGGGTCAAAGACATTTATATCGAGCAGGAATTTGAAGTGATGAATGATTCTGTTTTTCTTTTGACCAAGGATTACATGATGACCGATTTTGCTTTGAACAAAAAAGACAAATCCAAGGGGATTTATGGAAAAAGGACCACTTTTTATAGGGATCATAAATTCAACATCGAAAAACCCGAGAAATTTTACAAAGAAGAAGTCAATTATTTAGACAAGGAAGTCTATAATAAATCGGAGGATTTTTGGGAAGAGAATCGTTTCGAGAAATTGACCAAAGACGAAAAAGGCGTTTATAAAATGCTCGACACCTTGCAAACCGTCAAAAAATTCCAGCGCTTATACAGTTTGGTAGAGATACTGGACAGTGGTTACATCAATTACAATGGCCTGGATTTTGGTCCCATATATGCTATGGTTGGGCAAAACTCCGTCGAAGGGTTGCGATTGCGAACAGGGTTGCGAACGTATTTTGGCCCCAATGATCCTTGGCGATTGCAGTCGTATATTGCCTATGGATTTAAAGACGACAAAATTAAATACGGGGTAACCGGAAAATGGATGGTCAATGACAAAAAAAGAATTATCCTTTCAGCAGGAAATCGCAGGGATATTGAGCAAATTGGGGCTTCCTTGACCACGACAAACGATGTTTTGGGGCGCAATTATGCCTCCTCTGGACTGATTACGGTTGGAAGCAACAATAAATTGACCAATGTCAGCCTGAGCAATGTTCAAATCGAGATAGAGCCCATAAAAAACCTAACTTTTGCAACTGGAGTTTCTTATAAAACCTTGATTTCGGCCAGTCCGGAATTTAGCCTGGATTATTATACAGATTTGTCGCAAACCACCCTGAAAAGCCAAGTGAAACAGTCGGAAGTAAATCTTCAGGTGGAATATACGCCAAACAAGAAGCCAATTGCTTTTGGTGTCGAAAGAGATGTGGCAGACAGTCCTTATACCACGCTATTTATGATTTACAGTCAAGGATTCAAGAATTTGTTTTCCAGTGATTTCGACTATAAAAAGCTGCAACTGTATTACAAACAACCCATAATTATTGGACCCTTGGGAAGGTCGAATGTTACTGTAGAAATGGGGAAAACATTTGGGTACATTCCGCTTGGTTTGATGAGCGTTGTTCCGGGAAACCAGTCCTTGTTCGATATTGCAAACACGTTCAGCAACCTTCAATATTACGAATTTGTTGCCGACCAATACGTGACTTTCAAATGGGACCACGATTTTCATGGCCGTTTTTTTGGAAGAATACCTTTTATGCGCAAGCTGAATTGGCGAGAAAATATTGGTTTTAAATCGGTTTATGGAACCGTTTCCGACGAAAACAGGATGATAAATGCTTCGGGCTTGGTTTACAACGCGCCCGAAAAGGTTTATTGGGAATACAGCGCGGGAATCGGGAATATTTTCAAGTTTTTCCGTGTCGATTTTTCGTGGAGAGGAAACTATCTCGAAATGCCGACAGCCAACAAATTTGCGGTGAAAGTTTCGCTGGGATTTTATTTTTAGGAGCCAATTCTGCAATAGATTGGTTGTTTTTCTAGAATGAATTAATCAAGATAATTGGATGATTGATGTTTGTTTGATGTTTTTCGTCCAAGTTTCTCGCATAATTCCCTAGGTTGATATGGTAGTCGTGACTACTATAAAGGAGTTGTTCGGTATGCACTACAAGCAAGAAATGGAAAATTATGTGGCAAAATGGAGTCCATATCTTTCGGCCGATGGTCACTTTTTTGTTATGGCATTATTACTTGAATAAAAGAAATAGAAAGGTGATTTACTGAATTGTAAACAATATCGAAATCGTAATCGATGATTAAGCCAGTTTTTTATTGTGAAAACCTAAAGTTTAATTATGTTTGCAAACAGAAAATTAGAAAACAAAAAAACCAAAAATGGCAGCAGACAAAATAAAAACTTTCGATGTATTAATCGAAATACCAAGAGGAAGTAGAAATAAATATGAATACGATTTTGAAATAAAAAGGATACGTTTTGACAGAATGTTGTTCTCTTCGATGGTGTATCCGGCAGATTATGGG
>JAGNPF010000139.1 GCA_017989775.1 Flavobacterium sp. | reverse complement strand
CAATTCCCATGTGACGGTTTTGGACGTGAATGGCTATGTGAAAACCAATTTTGTACTCAAAAGCGCCTTTGATTCATTGGAACAGAAATATCCCAAAAACATCAGCTTGGTTACCGATAAAATCATCAAAAAAGAGTTTTTGGCAAAACAGGATTTAATGATCATCAGCATCGAAAGTTGGAAATTGCTTGTTGATTCCCGCAGTATTTGGTTGAGCAGGGTTCCTTCGATATTGATCATCAAGCATTAATTCAGATACAAAAAAAATCCGCGAGAAGCGGATTTTTTTGTGATTTTAATTGAGGGCAAAGTTTACACCTTCATGATTTCGGCTTCCTTGATGGCAAGGTGCTCGTCAATTTTTTTGATGAAACTGTTGGTTAAATTTTGGACTTCTTCTTCGGCACTTTTGCAAATGTCTTCGGATGTTCCTTCTTTTTCCAATTTCTTGATTTCGGTGTTGGCGTCTTTACGGGCATTTCTGATTCCGATTTTGGCATCTTCCGCTTCTGCCTTGGCTTGTTTGGCCAATTCTTTTCTTCGGTCTTCGGTCAAAGGTGGCACGCTGATGATGATTACGTCTCCGTTGTTCATTGGGTTGAAGCCTAGATTGGCAATCATGATTGCTTTTTCGATGGCGTGCAACATGTTTTTTTCGAAAGGTTGCAAGGTAATGGTTCTGGCATCTGGAACGCTAATCTTTGATACTTGCGAAAGAGGGGTTGCCGATCCGTAATAATCCACAAAAACACTTCCCAACATGGCTGGGGATGCTTTTCCAGCACGGATGTTCAAGAATGATTTTTCTAAATGGGCAATGGAACCCGCCATAGATTCTTGTGTGCTGTCTAAAATAAATTCTATTTCTTCGGTCATAACTTTGTTGTTTGTTGTTTGTCGTTCATGGTTTGTGGTTAACTGTAAACAACAAACCCTGAATCCTAAACTATATATTTACTTCTGTTCCTACGTTTTCTCCTTCGCAAATTTTCAACAAATTGCCTTCTTTGTTCATGTCAAAAATCACGATGGGAAGTTTGTTTTCTTGGCTCAAGGTAAATGCCGTGGTATCCATGACGTTCAGTCCTTTTTTCAATACATCTTCAAATGAAATATAGTTGAATTTTGTTGCAGAGGCATCTTTTTCTGGATCGGCAGTATAAACTCCGTCAACACGGGTTCCTTTCAGGATTACGTCGGCATTTATTTCCACTCCACGCAAAACGGCAGCAGTATCGGTCGTGAAATAAGGATTTCCGGTTCCCGCTCCAAAGATAACGATTCGTCCTTTTTCAAGGTGGCGATCGGCTCTTCTTTTGATGTAAGGTTCGGCAATGGATTCCATTTTCAATGCAGTTTGCAAGCGGGTTTTCATTCCCTTGTCTTCAAGTGCTCCTTGCAACGCCATTCCGTTGATGACCGTGGCCAACATCCCCATGTAATCACCTTGAACGCGATCCATACCGCTACTGGCTCCAGCTACACCCCTGAAAATATTTCCTCCACCTATCACGATGGCTATTTCTACTCCTTTGTCATGTACTTTTTTTATTTCGGTGGCGTATTCGGATAGCCTTACAGGATCAATACCATACTGTTTGTCTCCCATTAACGCTTCGCCACTTAATTTTAGAAGAATTCTTTTGTACTTCATTGTTTTGTTTTAGTTGAGTTGTGCAAATATAGTCATATTCTGTTTTTTGAAATAATGTTTTTTAAAAAATACGATTTGATTTTGTTCGAAGTTTTTTTTGTAAAAAATTCCCATCGGAATGTGACAAATGTTGCTTAATTTTCTTTTTTAAAGCAGTAAATTTGTGTGAAATAAATGAAAAATTATGAAAACCGCTGTAGCCAAAGCATTGTTCAAAAGTCATGATTATCATGAGTTCAGAAAGTTGGTTTCTGATTTGTTGCTCGAAGGAAAAACAACCGGAAACAATCAATCCGAGAATCTGGTTCTTTATTCCAATTTGAATGTCACCCGAATGAACTTGTTGGATAAGACGATTCAAATCACCGAAGAGAACATCGAGAAATTGAAGTCTTTGCAGAAAAGGTATATCTGGTTGGTTCTTGCTGAAGGCTGGTGTGCCGATAGTGCGCAGATAGTGCCAATTTTAAATAAAATGGCGCATGAATCCGGCAAAATCGACCTCAAAATTGTCTTGCCCGAAGAAAATGAAGATTTGATGGATTTGTTCATGACCAACGGGACAAGATCCATTCCGAAACTGATAGTTGTCAATAAAGAATCCGGAACAATTTTTGGAAGCTGGGGGCCAAGACCCAAGGGAGCAAGTGAATTTTTGGAAATCCAGAAACAAAAACACAACATTGAGGGTGAAGCGGCAAAAAATGAATTGCAAATGTGGTATTTGCACGACAAGGGAATTTCTGTCCAGGATGAATTGGTGGTTTTGATGCTGGATTGGGACCTGCAAAATCAGCAAGAGGAATAAATTCAGGGCATTTAGACAGGATATCTTGTGGCAAAGTATTGCAAATTGTGCCTTGGTCAAGGTGGCTTTTTTGTTCTTTTAGGAATAATTGGAGTTAAAATTTATCAAGTATTTTTGTTATGACGGTTTTTTTTGAAAGGAAAAAGAGAGTTTCAGCTTTTTTTGTTAAAATATCGGTGTTAATTTTTTTTTATTGAAATAAATTGTAAATTAGTGACCTCAACCAAATCTATTATAATTCTTTGAAATTTACTTTTTTATGGGTGTTTAATTGTTTAACAACTTAAAAAAACAACGCCATGAAAAATCTATTTGAAAGGTTTTACGATTACATTTCAACTGTTTTGTTTGGAGGTAAAAGCACGTCTCATTATTAGTTCAATGCCTCTTTATCATCTAAACAAGTAGCGTATGAAATAAAAATACTTTAATTTTTTTACCAGTCAACAAAACACATTGCAAATGGAAATTTGTTATGTGTTTTAGTTTTTTTACAGGGTCAGGCTTTGTTCAAACAAAGTCACGTCCACACCATCATTCACGTTGTAATTCCCAATTTTTGTTCTCCGCAAAACAGTCAAATGTGAGCCGGAGTTCATCGCTTTGCCGTAATCATGAGCCAAGGAGCGAATGTAGGTTCCCTTGCTGCAAACTACCCTGAAATCAATTTCGGGAAGTGCAATTCGGGTGATTTCAAATTCGTGCACGGTTGTTTTTCGGCTGGCGATTTCCACGGTTTCTCCAGCGCGTGCGTGTTCGTACAAGCGAACGCCATCTTTTTTTATGGCTGAAAAGATGGGCGGTTTTTGGTCAATTTCTCCCAAAAATTGTTTCACGGTTTCGTGAATCAGGGCTTCGTCTATATGCGAAATATCGAAAGTTTGGTCTATTTCGGTTTCCAAATCGTAGGAAGGCGTGGTGGCGCCAATGTAAAAAGTTCCCGTGTATTCTTTGGCTTGTCCTTGAAGTTCGGAGATTCTTTTGGTAAACTTACCGGTGCAAACCAGCAATAAACCGCTTGCCAATGGATCTAATGTTCCTGCGTGTCCAATCTTGAATTTCTTGGGGAGACCCACTTTGTTGATTAGGGTGTATTTCAATTTGTTGACCGCCTGAAACGATGTCCAATGCAATGGTTTGTCAATCAGGATGATTTGTCCGTTCAAAAAATCTTCGACAGTTTTCAATGCAAATTATTTTAAGTATGAAAAATAAATCAACAAGAACGTACCCATAATAATTCGATACCATCCCCAAGGCTTGAAACCAAATTTATTGATGATTCCAATGAAAAATTTGATGGCCAAAATGGCCACCACAAAAGCCACTACATTTCCAATCAAAAACATCATGATATTGTCGTTTGATTTTAAAATCAGTTCGTAGCCCTTCATTTGCGACGTTTCGTAGGTTTTCAGGAAGACCGAGTAGCAGGTGACTGCGAGCATTGTGGGAACAGCCAGAAAAAACGAAAATTCAGCCGCCGTATTGCGTGACAATCCTTGTTGCATTCCTCCAATGATGGAAGCCGCCGACCTACTTGTTCCGGGCATCATGGCCAAACATTGCCAAAAACCAATCGTTACCGCTTTTTTAACCGTAATGTCTTCTTCATTGACGATGGTGGTTTTGTCCTTGAAATGTTGGTCAACAAAAAGCAGGATCACTCCGCCCAAAATCAGCACTATTGCAATAGGGATTGGGTCTCCCAAAACGGCTTCTATTTTGTCATCGAACAGTTTTCCCAAGACCAAGGCCGGAATTACGGCAAAAGCCAGTTTGGTATAAAAATTCATTCCAATTTTCAGGGTTGGGAAAGCCAAAAATTTCTTCCAATACAAAACAACAACGGCCAAAATGGCGCCAAACTGGATTGATACTTGAAAAAGTTTCACGAAATCATCTTCCTGGATTCCAAAATAGGAACTCGTGAAAATCATGTGGGCAGTGGAAGAAATGGGAAGGTATTCCGTTAATCCCTCAATAATGGCAATAATGATTGCTTGAAATGTATTCATTTTATTGGATTGCAGATTTAGACTTTAGATTGCTTTGCCTTTTCGTCCGATGGCTAGAGAGTGTATTTTTAGTTTCAGTTGTTGGTAGCTGAATTCTGAATTCTGAACACTGCAAACTATTTTTTGGGGTTTTTCAAAATGGCATAAACAGTGATTCCAAAACCAATCAAAACGGTTGTCGGAGCCAAGCGGATTCTTCTGAAATTAAAAATTTCTTCATTGAACACATTGGGGTCGTCGCTTCCGCCACCTGACATCAATATAAATCCAAGTGCTATGACGGCAATTCCAACAAGCAGAATTTTATAGTTTACTTTTTCAAAAAGGAATTCGTGTTTTTGTTCTTCTTTTTTCATGTTGTCATTGCGAGGAACGAAGCAATCTCATTCCTGTGTGTTTTATTAATTTAATATAAATCGTCTGTTCTTAAGTTCAAAAAGCGTTGGGTTGCAAAATAAGTGCCTATCCAGGTAATCAAGACTCCGGCCCCAAAAACCAACAACAGAACCAATGCAACAAGCAATTTGTTCTCAAGAATTCCCAAACCAGGGAAATTGGTTTCAATGTAAATCAAAACCCCAATGAGGGCAATGATAGCCAAACCGGCGCCAATCATGCCTAATTTGATGCTTCTCATCACGAATGGTTTTCTG
>JAGNPF010000138.1 GCA_017989775.1 Flavobacterium sp. | reverse complement strand
ACTCTATTTGGAGTCTCACATTAATAGTCGATCGGCCGTTAATGGCTTCCTCAACGGAAGCGTATCCCACATAACTAAACACTAAAGTGCCGCCAGAAGCCGCCTTTATTTGATAACTCCCATCTATGTCCGAGCTGGTTGCCTTGGAGGTTCCTTTGATTAAAATGGTTACTCCTGGAATGGGTAATCCGCTTTGGTCTATTACTTTTCCTTTTATGGCAACATCTTGTGCCTGTCCATAAACTGAGAATAGAGCAGATAAAAAACAAAAAATAAGTAATTTTGTTAATTTCATTTTTCTAAAAATTTTGGTTAATTAATTAGTAATTTGAAGCAATATTAAAATTATTTTTTTGGTATCAGCATTAAAAATTACTTACAAAAACCATACAAAGTTCATTTTTAAACTGGACAAAAACCAAACAAATGTTTTTCAATTAATTAAAAATCAATCAATTAAAAATTAATTTATGTTATAAACGAAAACGTTTTTCTTAAAAAAAAACCGAACATCTACAAAAAACAAGTAATTTAGCTTTTGAAATGAATTCTTGAACAAAATTGAGGAAACTTTTCCAATCTCTTTTTAAAGAAAACCCCTTTTTTGCTTACAAAGCAAATCTTTATATTTTGAATTTTTATGAATCATTTAAAATTAAAAATCCTGATATTGTTATTTGCAGCACCTCTTTGGGGTCAGGTGAAAAACATTGGACTTCCAGAAATAAAAAACTACAAAAGGACAGAATATAAAGGAGGCACCCAAAACTGGAATATTGACCAGGACAAAAACGGAAATTTATATTTTGCAAACAACAATGGTTTGTTCCAATTTGACGGATCGGTATGGCACAAATACACTTTGCCCAATTCACCGGACACTCGTTGCGTAAAAATTGACCCTTCTGGAAAAATTTTCGTGGGTGGTTATAGCGAATTTGGGTATTACAAAACAAATTCAAAAGGAAAACTGGAATATGTTTCCATTTCAAAACTGGTCAACAAAAAGAAAATAATTGATTTTATCTGGAAAATACATCTTTATAAAGACGAGGTTGTTTTTCAATCATTTGCCAGAATTTATATTTATAAAAACAATCAATTAAAAATAATAGAAGCTCCAGATAGATTCCAATTTTCATTTCTGGCAAAAAACCGTCTTTATTTACAGGACATCTCGCTGGGATTACTGGAATACAAAGGCGGGAAATTGTACCCTTTGAAAGGAACTTCAATTTTCAACAATACCGAAATTTGGGGCATTTTTCCATTGCCCGAAAACAAATTGCTCATCTCCACTTTGAACAAAGGCCTGTTCATATATGAGAATGAAAAAACAACACCTTGGAATACCGAAGCAAATGCCTTTATCAAAAAAAACAGCTCATTGGGCGGGGTGACAATCAAGGACAAATTCATTGTCTTGAATTCTGTTTTGAATGGAATCATAATTTGTGATACCAATGGCAAAATAGTGCAACACATCAACCGCAAAAAAGGACTCCAGAACAATACCGTCTTGACCTCTTTCATAGACAACAAAAACAACCTTTGGCTTGGTCTTGACAATGGCATTGATTTTATAAATGAAAACTCGTCCCTCACTTACTTTGGTTACAGTTACGGCATTAGCACCGTATATGCGTCGGTTGTGTTTAGGGACAATTTATATGTTGCCACAAATCAAGGCGTTTTTTATTCGAAATGGCATTTGCCTTTCAAAGAAGAAAGTTTTTCATTGCTTGAGGGAACTACGGGCCAGGCTTGGAACATTCAAGTAATTGACGGACAATTAATTTGTGGAAACAACAACGGAGCCATCCTGATTAACAACAACCATTCTGCAAAAACCCTTGACACCAAAGGATATTTCCGATTCAAAAAAATTCCAAACCATCCTGATTATATCATTGGTGCCAACTACAATGGTTTTGCTGTCTTCGAAAAAACAGCCAATGGCTTGAAATATCGAAATCAAATTAGCGGTTTCGAGAAACCCTCCATTTCTTTCGAAATAGACAAATCCTATTTATGGTTAAAAAAAGACAATTTGATTTATCAAATGACCCTTTCCGATGACCTGAAAAAATTCAACTCCATCAAAACCTATCCAAATCTTTCCAACACCATCAAGGGCATTGGCAGTATCCAAACCATGAACAATACGGTCTATTTTCAAACAAACAACCATTTCTATAAATATTCGCAAGACCAGAATTTGTTTTATGAAGACAAAAAAATGTCTGCATTATTTACAGATTTGCCAAAGATCTATTCACTTACCCAAGATTCGGCAGGCAACATTTGGTATCTATTCAAGGAATCTTTGGGAGTTTTGTCAAAAAACGATTCTGGCGTGTATAAAAACACTGTTGCTCCCTTTTCGAGCTTAACAGGCAATTTAGTCAACAATTATCTCTCCATTACCACGATTGATTCCCGTAATGTATTAATTGGACTAACGGATGGATTAGCTCATTATGATTCACACCTTTTGAATAATTCCATTTGGAAACCCACGGCATTTATTCGAAGTTTTTCATTTCCGGGAGACACATTAATGTTTGGCAATGGCCAAAACACCTATAGAAAACAAAAAATTCCGTACAAATCAAATCGAGTAAAATTCACCTTTTCTTCGCCTAGTTATGAAAACATCGATAAAATTGAATTTTCACATCAATTGGAAGGTTTTGAAGAAAGATGGAGCAACTGGTCTCCCATTACCACCATCGAATATGCCAATTTAAGGGAAGGGAATTACAAAATGAATCTCAAGGCAAGAAACAGCTATGGAAAACAATCTGAAGTAACCCAAGTATTGTTTACCATATCTCCCCCTTGGTACAGACATTTCCTGGCCTATTTTTGCTACATCATACTGGTTTTGGCCATAACAAACTTTGTCATCAACAGAATTAAATTAAAAATACGAAAAAACAAATATTACGAAACCATCGAGCAGAGGAGAATTTATCTGGAAAAAGAAGCGAAAATCAGAAAAGAACAATATGATTTGGAAAAAGAAATCGAACGCTTAAAAAATGACCAGTTGCAGACCAAAATCCTGTCAAAAGACAAAGAACTGGTTACCAATACACTACAGGTCGTAAAAAAAAACAAAATACTAAATGGAATTATTCACAAACTCAAAGACATCAATGTAGATTCTTTTGACGAATCGACTAAATTTCAATTCAACAAACTGAACAAAAGCATTGTAAGAGAAGTAAACACGGACAAAAGCTGGAAAGATCTTGAAAAACACATCAAAAATGTTCATTTCGATTTTCTTAAAAGATTAAAAGAAAAATATCCCACAATTTCACCTCGCGAATTGGATTTGTGCACCTATTTGCTCATGAACATGTCAACAAAAGAAATTGCAGAAATCATGAATATTTCGAGTGGTGGTGTAGAAGTGTCCCGTTATCGATTAAGAAAAAAATTTGGGCTTGGCAAAAAACAAAATTTAACTGGTTTTTTAATGAGCATTTAAACAAATCATGGGGCTTGGTTATTTGGGTAAATATTTAAGACCCAAAAATTGGAGCAAAAAAAAAGACCCAAACAATGTCTGAGTCCTTTTTGTGGAGAATACCGGATTCGAACCGGTCACCTCTTGCCTGCCAGGCAAGCGCTCTAGCCAAATGAGCTAATCCCCCAATCGTGGCGCAAATATAATACATAAATAAACTAAAATGCAAATTTCAAAAAACAAATTAATGCATTTTAAAAAAAAACATCTCGCTTCCCTTAATATTTATAACTTTACGTCAAAATTCGTGCAATGGAAACACAAAACCCAAACGGTTTGCTAATCACTACAATCGAAAACAAGATCGCGACCCTCGAATTTGGGCATCCCGCGAGCAATTCTTTTCCAAGTGACTTATTGAATCTATTGTCGAATGAACTCAACAATCTAAGCGACAACCCACTAGTCTCCATAATCATTTTAAAAAGTAGTGGCTCGGGAGCCTTTTGTGCCGGTGCATCCTTTGACGAATTATTGGCCGTTTCCAATCCCGAAGAAGCCACAAAATTCTTTTCCGGTTTTGCCAATGTCTTGAATGCGATGCGCAATTGTTCGAAAATAATCGTGGGAAGAATTCACGGAAAAGCCGTTGGTGGTGGCGTGGGAATTGTTGCCGCTTGCGATTATGCCTTGGCAACAGCCGAAAGTTCCATAAAATTATCGGAATTGGGCATCGGAATTGGGCCTTTCGTTATTGAACCCGCCCTGAGTAGAAAAATAGGGAAAAGCGCCATAGCCGAAATGACTTTGGACACCGAATGGAAAACTGCCTCTTGGGCAAAAGAAAAAGGATTGTACGCCAAAGTTTTGGCAAACACTTCAGATTTAGACCTCGAAATCACGGATTTCGCCAACAAACTGGCCGGTTACAATCCCGAGGCTTTATCTGAAATCAAAAAAATATTCTGGGAAGGAACCGAAAACTGGAATACTTTGCTCTATGAAAGAGCCGAAATTTCGGGAAAATTGGTGCTCTCGGATTTCTCCAAAAAAGCGTTGAATCAATTCAAAAAACAAAAATAATGTACTTCATCTTGCCTTTGTTACAAGTAAATGTAGAAGAAAAACTAAAAAATGCACCGGACAACGGTTATCAAATTGGCGTCATCATAGGTTCTTATCTTCCTTTTGTTTTATTGGTTGGCCTTGCCTATTGGATGTATTATCGGGCGAAAAAAGGAGACAAAAAGGAGTAGATTCACTAAATTTGCACTCTAATAAAAATATAATGAGCAAAATCAGGATTACAAAGCAGTTTGGTTTCGAAACCGGTCACGCCCTTTACGGTTATGACGGCAAATGCAAAAATGTGCATGGACACAGTTATAAATTGTCGGTTACCGTAATCGGGACACCCATAACCGACCGCAACAATGCAAAATTCGGGATGGTCATTGACTTTACGGATTTGAAAAAAATCGTGAAAGAGGAAATCGTTGACCAATTTGACCACGCCTCGGTTTTTAACGAAACCACGCCCCATATTGAATTGGCCAAAGAATTAAAATCTCGCGGTCATCAGGTAATTTTGGTAGATTATCAGCCTACGAGCGAAAATATGGTAGTCGATTTTTCCAAAAGAATCATCAGCCGCTTGCCCGAAA
>JAGNPF010000137.1 GCA_017989775.1 Flavobacterium sp. | reverse complement strand
ATATAAATATCCTGTCGGGTTGTTCGGGTTGCAAATCAGGATGGCCTTTGATTTTGGCGTGATGGCTTTTTCAAATTCTTCAATGGTTGGAAGCGTGAATCCGCTTTCAATATTGGAAATCACTGGAACAACCCTGGCGCTCGATTCTTCGGAAAAAGCATGGTAATTGGCATAAAAAGGCTCGGGGATAATGACTTCGTCTTCCGGGTCCATGATGCTTCCAAGGGCAAACAACAACGCCTCGGAACCACCCGTGGTTATCATGATGTCTTCAAAAGTGACTTTTACGTCTTGTTTGACGTAAAATTGGGCCAGTTTTTTTCGGTAACTTTCGTAACCTGCCGAAGGACCGTATTCGATAATGTCCAAATCAATATTTTTTATCGCTTCGATGGCAATTTCCGGGCTTTTTATGTCGGGTTGTCCGATGTTTAAATGGTAAACTTTTAGACCTTTCTTTTTGGCCATATCAGCATAAGGCGCCAATTTTCGAATTGGCGATTCGGGCATTCTTCGACCTCTGATTGAAATTTCAGGCATGATTGTAAAATTTGGTGCAAATTTGCGATTTTTTTTTCGGATTAAGGAGGGTCAATACTCTTAATTTGACGTTAAATGGATGTTTTTTGTTAATTATTTGCTAACTTTATGCAAACAATTCTGATGAAAAAAACTGTCATTTTATGTTTCTTGTTCATTTATGGCTTGCCCACTTTGGGTCAGGAGGGTTTTATTTTTCAAAAAAATGTGGACAAAGTGGAAATCCCTTTCAAATTGATTAATAATTTGATTTTCATTCCCATAAAAGTGAATGGAATTGAGTTGAATTTTTTGTTGGATTCCGGGGTTGACGAGACTCTTTTGTTTAGCATGGACGACAAGAAAGAGGTCAGTTTTTTCAACGTCGAAAAAGTAACCTTGAGGGGTTTGGGAAGCGAGGCCTCCATCGAAGGATTGAAATCCCAGAACAACACCCTGGAAGTTCCCGGGCTGAAATCGACCGGACATTTGCTGTACATCATTTTGGATCAAACTTTTAACTTGTCGTCCCATATGGGTATTCCCGTGAACGGCATTATCGGATATCATTTTTTGAAAAACAATTTGGTCGAAATCAATTACGAGAAAAAGAGGATAACGATTTATGATGAAGAGAATAAAATCAGAAAAAAAATTGAGAAGAAATTTCAGGAGATTCCCATTACGATCGAAAAATTGAAACCCTACATTAGGGGCAGCGTAATTATGGACACTTCCGAAATTCCCGTGAAATTATTGGTGGACATTGGCAATAGTGACGCGGTTTGGTTGTTTCAAAATGCCTCGGAATTGATAAAAGTGCCGGAGAAAAATTTTGAGGATTATCTGGGCAAAGGATTTAGCGGGGACATCGAAGGACGAAGAGCCCAAATCAGGAAATTTACCATGTCAAAATTTGAATTCCAGGATCCCGTGGTGGCATTTCCGGATACAATTTCCATTCGAAACGTGAAAATGGTCCAGGATCGGGCAGGCTCGGTGGGAGCCGAAGTTTTGAGGCGATTCACAGTTGCTTTTGATTATCCCAATCGGAAGATGTACTTGAAGAAAAACGGTCATTTCAATGATCCTTTTAGTTACAATAAAAGTGGAATCGAATTGCAACATTATGGTTTGCAATGGGTTCAGGAAACGGTTCGCCTCGAAACCGTGCCGCTTTCCGAAGGGACTAATCTCATGAATAATTTTAAATACAAATTCGAGTTAAAGCCGGTATATCTAATAGCAAATGTTCGAAAAAACTCGACGGCGGCTCTTAGCGGGATTCAAAAAGACGATATTTTGGTAAGCATAAATGGAGTTCCTGCCTATAAATATTCGTTGGAAAAAATCAATTCACTTTTAAAATCGGAGGAGGAAAGATGGATTACCCTTGAAGTGGAAAGAAAGGGTGAATTTATCAAATTCAAATTTCAATTGCTGAACGTGTTATAAAAAGAAAACGCTTCTTGAATTCTACAAGAAGCGTTTTTTTATTGGATTATTTTGTTTCAGTTCCCAATCACTTCGCCCTTGATTTTCAGGGGTATTCTTCCGCCATCATAATTCACGGCATTCGATTCGACGGTAATTGTTTTTCGAATGGGGCCGGGAGCCATATTGTATTTGATTTCGATTTTTCCGGTTTTTCCGGGCATGATGGGTTCTGTGGGCTTAGTGGGAACCGCACATCCACAAGTGGAAAGCACGTTGGTGATAATCAATGGCGCATTACCGGTATTGGTAAACTCGAAAACGCGTATTCCATTGTCGTTTTTCTTGCTGGTGGTTCCATAATCTATCGTATTGTCTTTTGCCTTAAATTCAATCTTGGGACCATTTTGGGCAAAACCAAAGCTGCTTGTCAAAACTATCGCTATTATAAGGGCTATCTTTTTCATTTTTATTGTTTTTTGAATATTCTTTTTAGTAAAAATACTTTTTTTAATTCACAAGACAATTATTTATTTCGCTTTTTATACTGTACTTAATTATTTACTTTTGTCCCCAATTAAAAGTACAAAAATCAGACCAAAAGAAAAGTTTATTTGTTTAATCGGTTATTCGTTTGACCGATTAAACAAATAACCGACTAAACAAATAGACAATACAATGACAATTCCTGCACAATTTGACGCCAAAACCATTGAAAACAAGTGGTATGACTACTGGATGAAGAACAATTATTTTCATTCGGAACCCGACCACAGAACGCCATATACCATCGTGATTCCTCCACCAAACGTGACTGGAGTTTTACACATGGGGCATATGTTGAACAATACCATTCAGGATGTTTTGATTCGTCGTGCGCGTTTGAAAGGTTTCAACGCTTGTTGGGTTCCTGGAACAGACCACGCCTCTATTGCCACGGAAGCCAAGGTGGTAGCCAAATTAAAATCGGAAGGAATCAATAAATCCGATTTGAGTCGCGAGGAATTTTTGAAACACGCCTACGATTGGACGGATAAATACGGTGGAACCATTCTGGAACAATTGAAACAATTGGGTTGCTCTTGTGATTGGGACAGAACCAAATTCACGATGGATCCCGATATGTCGGCTTCTGTAATCAAATCTTTTGTGGATTTGTACAACAAAGGATTGATTTATCGTGGGTATCGAATGGTAAACTGGGATCCGGAAGCCAAAACTACACTTTCTGACGAAGAAGTAATTTATGAAGAACAACAAGGAAAATTGTATTTCCTGAAATATAAAATCGAAGGTTCAGAGGACTTTTTGACAGTGGCAACCACACGTCCGGAAACTATTTTTGGTGACACCGCCATTTGCATCAACCCAAATGACGAGCGTTTTGCCTATTTGAAAGGGAAAAAAGCGATTGTGCCAATTTGTGGTCGAGTAATTCCAATTATCGAAGACGAATACGTGGATGTCGAATTTGGAACAGGTTGTTTGAAAGTGACTCCTGCCCACGACGTGAATGATAAAGCCTTGGGCGAAAAACACAATCTGGAAATCATTGACATTTTCAATGAAGATGCCACTCTAAATAGTTTCGGCTTGCATTATCAAGGAAAAGATCGTTTTGTGGTTCGTGCCGAAATTGCCCAAGAATTGGAAGCCAATGGCGATTTGGTTAAAACCGAAACACACTTGAACAAAGTGGGAACTTCCGAAAGAACCAAAGCGGTAATCGAACCTCGTTTGTCTGACCAATGGTTCCTGAAAATGGAAGATTTGGTAAAACCAGCCATTAAATCCGTTTTGGAAGATGGTGACATCAAATTGCATCCAGCACGTTTTAATAACACTTATGCGCATTGGTTGAACAATATCCGCGACTGGAATATCTCCCGTCAATTGTGGTGGGGACAACAAATTCCAGCCTATTATTATGGCGACGGAAAAGAAGATTTTGTGGTTGCCGAAAACATTGAAGACGCTTTGGCCTTAGCCAAAGAAAAAACTTCCAACGCCCAACTTCAAGCTTCCGACTTAAAACAAGACGTTGACGCTCTTGATACTTGGTTCTCTTCTTGGCTTTGGCCAATGTCTGTTTTTGGAGGAATTATGGATCCTGAAAACGAAGATTTCAAATACTATTATCCAACCAATGATTTAGTAACCGGACCGGATATTTTGTTTTTCTGGGTGGCGCGAATGATTATTGCAGGTTATGAATATACAGGTAAAAAACCATTTTCTAATGTATATTTAACTGGTTTGGTTCGTGACAAGCAAAGACGTAAAATGTCAAAATCATTAGGAAATTCACCGGAACCTTTAGAGCTAATCGAAAAGTTTGGTGCCGATGGAGTTCGTGTGGGATTGCTTTTGAGCGCTTCTGCCGGTAACGACATCATGTTTGACGAAGAATTGTGCAACCAAGGAAAAGGTTTTACCAACAAAATCTGGAATGCTTTCAAATTGATAAAAGGTTGGGAAGTTTCGGATGCCATTCCACAACCGGAATCTTCGAAAGTGGCGATTGAATGGTACGAAGCCAAATTGCAACAAACGCTTTTGGAAATCGAAGACAATTTCGAGAAATACAGAATCTCCGATGCCTTGATGGGCATTTACAAATTGGTTTGGGACGATTTCTGTTCCTGGTTTCTGGAAATGATAAAACCGGGCTACCAACAGCCGATTGACAGCACAACTTTTGCGAAAGCGATAGAAATGTTGGAAAACAACATGAAATTGTTGCATCCGTTCATGCCGTTCTTGACCGAGGAAATTTGGCAATTATTGGCCGAAAGAACGCCGGAAGAAGCCTTGATTGTTTCGACTTGGCCAGAAATCAAGCCTTTCAATGCGCAATTAATCACCGATTTCGAAAATACCATCGAAGTAATTTCCGGGATTAGAACCATTCGTAAAGACAAGAACATTCCGTTCAAGGATACGATTGAATTGAAAGTCGTGAATAATGACAAGCTTTCGACTTATTTTGATGCGGTTGTGACCAAATTAGGAAACATCAGTTCCTTGGAATACGTTTCGGATAAAGTGGACGGTGCTTTGTCTTTCCGTGTGAAATCAAACGAATATTTCATCCCGATTACCGGAAACATTGATGTTGCAGCTGAAATTGAAAAAATAACTGCTGAATTAATTTATACCCAAGGTTTCTTGAAATCAGTTCAAAACAAATTGTCTAACGAGAAAT
>JAGNPF010000136.1 GCA_017989775.1 Flavobacterium sp. | reverse complement strand
GATTATTCCAATACTCTTCCTTCCTCGACCCAGTTGATGCCGGTTGGAAATTTGTCCAATCCGTTGAACACCATAATTGGAAATCCAAATTTGAATCCAACCGAAAAAAACAGTGTCAACCTCAATTACAGAAATTTTGACATGAGAACGCGTTCGGGGTATACCTTTTACATGAGGGGGGATTTTTTCAACAGCGAAATAGTTTCAACTTCGGTTTATGACAGCAGTGGAAAAAGAACGACCACTTATAAAAACATTTCGGGAACCTACAATACTTCCATTGGCGGGAATTGGAATCAAACCATAAAAAAAGAGGCGCATGTTTTGCGATATGGTGCGAGCATAAACGGTAATTATTCTTTTGACAAAGGGTTTACCAATACCGTTTTGTACAGTTCGAAAAGGGTAGGAGTTACTCCTAGAGTTTATTTTTCCTATGATTACGGCGAGTTGCTGACGATTGCGCCTTCCTATGGTTTGTCATACAACGAGTCCAGATATACCAATTCGTCCTTGAAAGCCAGCTCGAACGTGGTGCACAGGATTAATCTGCAAACCACCAATTATTGGCCCAAGAACTGGACTTTTGGAAATGATTTTGGATATACCTACAATTCAAACATTTCGAATGGTTTCAAAAAAGATTTCTATTTGTGGAACACCAGTTTGTCTTATGGCTTTTTCGACAAAAAAATGACCTTGAGAGTAAAAGTCTATGATGTTTTGAACCAGAACCAAAGCGCCACCAGAACCATATCGCCAACTACAATTCGCGATGAGGAAAACACGGTTTTAAAACGCTATGCCATGTTTTCCTTGGCTTATAAATTGGGAAATTTCGGCGGAAAAGAAGGCCGTTCCAGAAACGGTAGAGGCAGTGGATATGGAGGAGGAAGAGGACGAGGAGAAATGGATTAATGGTTAAATTAAATAATTTATGGGCTGGTGTTAAACCATTTAGACATGTTTAAGTCATACAAACCTAATCTTAAAACAAATAACAAAATGAAATCGAAGATTCACGAACACACAAAAAACAATTTTAAAATTGTGGGTAAAAAATTAATTATTGCCGCATTATTGGTTGTCAGCATTTCATCATTTGCACAAGACCAACCACAACCAGAGAAAAAAGGGAACAAAGGGCAAAGAGAAAGAATGTCTCCCGAGCAAAGAAATCAAGCCATGTTGGACAGAATGACAACCCAATTGAGCTTGACGCCACAGCAGCAAGAACAAATCAAGCCCATTATTGCCGAGCAAGGTGCCAAAATGGATGCCCTGAGAGCCGAGCGAGCAAATAGTAACGGGCAAAAAATGACAACCGAAGAAAGAGAAGCATTCCAAGCGAAAAGACAAGAAGATAAAAAAGCCACCGATGCCAAATTGAAGGCCATTTTAACTCCGGATCAATTCAAGAAAATGAAGGAAAATGAAGCGGCAGCCAGAGAAAAAATGAGAGAAAACAGAGGAAATGGAAACTGGGGAAATGGAAACGGAGGAAATAGAGATAACGGCGGAAACGGTGGTGAAGATAGAGGAAATCAACCCCAAGATTAATAGTTTTTTGTTGTAAATAAAAATGCCAAACGCAATTTGTGTTTGGCATTTTTTTATTGAATTACTTCTTTTTCTGAAGGTTTATTTTGTGATAAAAAGTAAACCTGACAATGTCTCTATTGAAATAATCCACACCGCTCGCACGTTGTTGGAAACTGTTTAAATACCCCAATTCCAGGGTTATGTTTTCGTTCACGCCATATTGCAAAGCACCATAAATTCGGTTTTGGTCAAACGTGTTTTTGACGATGTTTTCGCCAGCATTGATCAACAATTCGTCATAGACAATGGCTTTCAGATACTGGTTTTCTTTTTTCCAAAAGGAATATTCCCCTTGCAAACGGTACCTGAATCTCCAGAAAAAAGTGGTTCCCGGAAGCAAACCATTTTTGTCGGCATTGCGAAAAAAACGCTCTTCCATCTGAAACCGTTGGTTGGTGCCAAAACGGCCATATTCTTTTTTCCAAGTGATGTCTTGCTGTGCCCTGTTTTCTGGTATCCTGAAATCATAAGTAACTTCCGGAACTTGCGTAGCCACCGAGAAATAAGCATAACCGGCTCCCAAATCCACATCTTTGTTGATTTTGTGACGTCCTTGAATTCTAAATTCATACAGGTTTTCTTCCACCGGATGGATGAAAATTCGGTTGTCAAATTCGGTATGGATTGCCCATTTATGGTTTATTGTCAATTGGTTGTAATAGCGTGTCCAAAGCAAACTTTGGTGATCTACGTTTTTTTCGGTTTGGGCATGCAAAAAACTGCAAACCAGAAACAGAAAAAGGGTGTGGATAAATTTCATTAAGCTTGTTTCAAATTTCGGCAAATTTAAACAAACTTAATTTATGGGAAATTTTATTTTTTTGGGGTCATTTTGATTGTAAATCAGGTCAATTTAGAAACAAAAGACCATCATAACCAATTTGATGGTCTTTTTGTTCTATGGTTTAGATGTGTTACAAAGAATATCTCAAGGTTATTCCATAGGTTCTTTGGTCACCCAAAACGGCGGCATATTGTCCTGAATTTCCTCCGGCGGGCAATAATTGTTCGTAATAATCCTTGTCCAAAAGGTTGCGTCCCCAAATGTGGGCAGATAATCCATCTGCAACACGGAAACCCAAACGACCGTTGAAAATGGCGTAACCAGGAACTACCAAATATTTCGAAGCCGATGGGCTTGAAGAGAATTCGGAACGAGCATAACCATCAAGGGCGATGAAAAATTTACCCAAACTTCCGAAGAATTTGGCATTTTTGGTGTATTCTCCTCCAAGGCTTCCTGACCATTTTGAAACCCCTGGCAAGTCGGTTCCAGAAACATCTTTGAAGGACACGGCAGATCCTGTTTCTTCCAATGGTAGTGGTGCATTGGTGAATTTTACATATTTACCGTCGGTATAAGTTGCTGCCGCATTGATTGAAAAATGGTTGTTGATTACAAAACTGGCATCCAATTCGGCCCCTTTTACGCGTACTTTGTCCGCATTGGCAAGATAGCCACGATTTACTCCCAATTCTGCAGCTTGAACGTTGGTTTGAAAATCATTGATTTCCGTGTTGAAGTACGTCAAGTTCAAAATGGAATTTTTCAAGGGAGAGGTTTTAATTCCAAATTCATAATGGTTTACGTCCTCGGGCTTGATTACGGCAAGGTCAAGAGCCGGTTGACCAGCAATGGTAGGAAGTCCGGCAACATTCACGCCAACGGGTTTGTAACTTTTGGCATAAGTGGCGTAGGCATTAATTTTGTCTGATGCTTTGTAATTGACGGTCAAGTTTCCGGAAAAGTCGGTGTCGTCCACGTCCGAAACAAAGTTTTGGTCGGTATAAACCAATTTTTTCAAGGCAATCAAGGCAGGGTCTGTAGTTTGAAGACCTCCATAAGTTTTCCGGTCGTAATCTGCCGCTTTCTTGTCGTAATTGTATCTTAAACCCGGAAATACGTGCAAACGATCGGTTATGGCCCAATCCAATTGACCGAATACTGCCGCACTGGTCGAATGTATTTTGGCATTGGTTTTTATTCCGTATCCTTCAAAAAGACCTGGAGTTTTCCATAAAGCCGTGTTGGTAGTGCTTTGAGAAAAACGCCATTGGGCATTTCCTGATTCCTCTGTACCTTTTGTTTTTGAAGTTTGGTCAATAAAAAAGACACCAACAACACCGCTCAATTTGGAACTAAGTTGACCAGCATAACGAATTTCCTGGGTAATTTGTGTTTGTCTGGAAGGATTTTGTGATTTGGCAAGCACTTGTAAACCGGTAAAATCTCTGTCATTGGATGGATCCCAAGTCCAAAAGCGCCAAGCTGTGGTCGAGGTTAATGTTCCTTTTCCAATTTTGGAGTCGATATTTAGGGACGCTCCTCCCAAATCTTGTCCAGAGCGCCAAGGTGTATCGTGGTCGATTTTGCGATCAAAAGCATTCAAGCTTGGAAGTTGGTAATTCAAGTCGGCAATAATGGCATTAAATTGGCGGTAAGCCGCTCTTTGTGTTGGGGCAACACCAGCCACGACCTGGGCATATCCATCGTTGTGTTGGGTGGTGATGTCTGCCGCCAAGGTGATGTTGGTGTTTTCCGTTGGCGTATAAAGCAATTGTCCTCGGATGCCTTGGTTGTTCAAGGTATTGGTAGGTTTTCCGGTTGCAATATTATCGATTATTCCATCGCGTTGCGTACCGGAAAAAGAGATGCGACCAGCAATTTTTTCGCTCAATGGCCCAGTAATCGAGGCTTTGGCTTGAAGGTAAGCGTAATTTCCGTAGCTCACTTCAAAGTTGGCTCCCGGTGAGAAACTTGCTTTGCGGCTGGTGATGTTGAATGCTCCCGAAGTGGTGTTTTTGCCAAACAAGGAACCCTGTGGGCCACGCAACACTTCTATTCGTTCCACGTCAATAAAATCTAAAGTGGTTGCCGCCGGACGTGCATAATATACCCCGTCAACATAGAAACCAACTCCTGGATCGATACCGTCATTGGTAAGTCCATAAGGAGAACCTAAACCACGAATGTTGATTCCCGTATTTCTGGGATTGGATGAATACAATTGTACTGATGGCACCAATTCCTTGATGCGACTCACGTTGAAAGCACCTGCTTGTTCGGCTTGTTTTCCTGTAACTACTGATACGGCAATAGGAATATCTTGTACTTTTTCTATTCTGCGTCTTGAGGTAACCACTACCTCGGACAACACTTTTTCCTCTCCAGTGGAAATTGTGATTTGCAATGGTTTTCCATTGGTAGGCAGTTCGGTTATTTTAAGTTCTTTGGTATTATAACCGGCGTATTGTACAATAATCGTGAAGGGTAGTGCTTTGGCTTCAATGGAAAACTTGCCGTCAACATCTGTAGTTGTGTTGTTGGTAGTTCCTTTTACAACTATATTGACACCTTCAATAGGTGAATTGTCATCGCTTTTGACTTCTCCTTCCAACAGGTTTTGACCATAAGAAGTGGAGAAAATTAAAATCAAGAGTAAGGTCGTTATTGTTTTTGTATAAATTGCTTTCATGGATTTTTTATTATATAAATTATATGTAATTGGTAGAGTTTAAATTCAATTTTTTTTTAAAGCCAACACATACACATAATCCTATAATCC
>JAGNPF010000135.1 GCA_017989775.1 Flavobacterium sp. | reverse complement strand
TTCGAGGGTTTTCAGGAATTGTCTTTCTATGTAAGTGCAAATTTCGGTTTCCACATCATTCAATTGCGAAACGGCATCCAGTGTAAAATCGTCATTTCCCATCGCGACAACTACCATCGCACCTTGGGCTGGCGCTGGAATCATCCAGTCCAAATTAATAAAATCGGTTGGTTTTAAGTTGATTCTTTCCAAGCCTGCGGCTGCAAAAACAGCTCCGTTCCAATCGCTTTCGCTTAGTTTTTGCATTCGAGTGTTCACGTTTCCACGCAAATCGACCACGGCATGATTGGGATATTTGTTCAACCATTGGGCTTGACGACGCAAACTTCCGGTGGCGATGGTGGCGTTTCCTTCGAGAAAATCGAGGTTTCCTTTGTGAACCAAAATATCCAAAGTATTCGCTCTTTCGAGAACTGCCGCTTGAACAATCCCTATTGGCAAAGCCGTTGGCACGTCTTTCATCGAATGCACGGCAATATCGACTTGACCATTTAGCATGGCAATGTCCAATGTTTTCGTGAAAATTCCGGTAATTCCGAGTTCGTAAAGCGGTTTGTCGAGAATGATGTCGCCTTGCGATTTTACGGCAATAATTTCGGTTTTATAGCCTAAATCGTTTAACTTTTTTTGAACGGTATGGGCTTGCCAAAGCGCTAATTCGCTGTCGCGAGTCCCAATTCGAATTGTTTTTTTTGAATTCATTAAACCTTTTTCTTTTTTTAAACCATAAAGATATTAAGGTTTGTTTGGATTTTTACTATGAAAGGGTGATTTTGTATTTTTCTTCGATTGGCGAAGTTGTTTTTTGGGGAGTTTGCAATCCTATTTGGAATACTTTTTCGATAAATTCGATGCTTTCGTCAACCGAAGTGTTTTCGTCTTTGAGGTGACTGGCGAAATGGTTGGTGATTTTTTGGATGATTCTGGAAGTAATCAATTCGGCTTGTTCTTCGTCGAAATTAGGCAATTTTTTTCTGTGCAATGTCATTTCGCTGGCCACAATGTCAATCAATTTTGCTTTCAATGCGTGAATGGTTGGCGCGTATTTTCGGCCGTTCATCCAGGTATTCAATTCCAGTTTCATGTCCTCGATAATGGCTTCGGCTGCAGGAATGTGTTGTTTTCTTCTTTCGAGCGTGTCATCGGTCATTTGCGACAAATAATCCATGTGGATTAAAGTCACGCCCGGAATTTGTTGCACATCGGCATTCACGTTTTTCGGAATGGACAAATCCAAAATTAGCAACTCTTTTTTAAGATTCAAAATAGCTTTGTCGATGGTTGGATTTTGCGCACCGGTTGCCACAACCAAAACATCGGCTTTTTGTAATTCTTGGTGTAAATCGGAATAATCTTTTACAATCAAATTCAATTTTCCGGCCAAAATTTCGGCAGTGCTTTTGGTCCTGTTTATCAAGGTAATATGTTCGTTCTTGGTGTGTTTTACCAAGTTTTCGCAAGTATTTCGGCCAATTTCTCCCGTTCCGAAAAGCAGAATGTTTTTATTGCCGATATTCTCGATATTTCTGATGATGTATTGCACGGCGGCAAAAGAGACCGAAGTGGCTCCCGAGCTGATTTCGGTTTCGTTCTTGATTCTTTTGCTGGTTTGGATCACGGTATTGATCAATCGATCCAAAAAAGCGTTGATTAGACCCATATTGCGCGATTCGTCGAAACTGCTTTTTATTTGTCCAATAATTTCAAAATCGCCCAAGATTTGGCTATCCAAGCCTGTTCCCACACGAAACATGTGGTCGATGGCTTCGTGGTTTTTGTAAACAAATCCCACTTTTTGAAATTCCTCGACAGTACCGTTACTGTTTTCGCAAATCAATTTTATCAACTGGAAAGGGTGGTCTGCATAACCGTAAATTTCGGTGCGATTGCAGGTAGAAATAACAATCAAACTCTCGATGCCTTCTTCTTTGGCCTGGAGCAACACTTTGGTTTTCGCTTTGGTATCCAAACTAAATTTACCTCGCACTTCAGCATCGGCTTTCTTGTAACTCAACCCAATGGAGTAGAAAGTTTTGTGTTTCGGTACATTTAGATTTTCCATATACAACCTTTTTCTGATGCGATGGGCAAAGTTAAAACTAAGGTTTCTATTAAAACAACGCTTAAAGTTCTTTTTATATCGCTAAATGATATTTTTGTCCTTTAATCCATTTATAAAACAAAAAACACTATTTTTGTACTAAAATCAGGCTTTTATACATCAAATCTAGTGTGTATTTTTCAAAAAAAACCTGATTTTTGTCACTTAGTTTTAAAAAAATGTCGCAATGAGTTCTCAAGATATCATAACAATTGAAGACGACTTTACCCTACTTCGCTTCCAAAACGATGGTGACGAAGTGTATTTTACCCAACGTGAAGTGAAAAGTGGATTGATTCAATTCCATTTCGGATTGAAAGGAAAAGCCAAATTTCTTTTCAACCAAGGAAGTTACGCCTTGGATTTGAAAGAGGAAAAATCCTTGTTGCTTTACAACCCGCAAAAGGAATTGCCTTTGAATCTGGAAATAGAACCAAATTCCTGGGTAATTTCGGTCATCATCTCCATTAAAAAGTTTCATACCCTGTTTTTATCCGAGGCCAATTACATCACTTTTTTGAGCGAGGACAACAAGGACAAAAAATATTACAAAGAAGGCGACATCAGTCCGTCGATGGCAATTGTTTTGAGTCAACTGTTTCATTACAACCTGAATCCGTCGATAAAAAACCTGTATTACAAAGCCAAAGGATATGAATTGTTGAGTTTGTATTTCAACCGAACCGAAGATCCCAACGCGGAACAATGCCCGTTCCTGATTGACGAAGAAAACGTGTTGAAAATAAAAAAAGCCAAAGAAATAATCCTCGCCAATATGGCCGAACCGCCTGGATTGCAAGAACTGGCCGATGAAGTGGGATTAACCCTGAAGAAACTGAAAATGGGTTTCAAACAAATTTACGGCGACACCGTTTATGGTTTTCTTTTCGACTATAAAATGGATTCTGCCCGAAAATTATTGGACAGCGGTTCGTATAATGTCAACGAAGTGGGCTTGAAAATTGGCTACAGCACCGGAAGCCATTTTATCGCGGCTTTCAAGAAAAAATTTGGCACCACGCCAAAAAAATATTTGATGTCCATTAATCCGAATACGTAATTGTGATTAAAAATTTGAATTTGCAGTTTTTAGCGAACCAATTTCAACTTCATTTATCAATGGATTAATCAATTTTCTATATTCAACAATCAATAAAAAATAATTAATCCCAATTTATAAAAAGTAAGTTTGTTTACTTTTATCAAAAAAAATAAAAAATATTATGAAAGGTGTATTATTAGTCAACCTTGGTTCGCCGGAAAGTCCAACAGCAAAAGACGTAAAACCGTATTTAGACGAATTTTTGATGGACAAATACGTGATCGATGTTCCATTTTTGTTGCGAGCCTTCTTGGTTCGTGGCATCATTTTGAGAAAAAGGCCCGAGAAATCGGCTGCGGCTTACGCCAAAATTTGGTGGGACGAAGGTTCGCCTCTGGTGGTTCTTTCCAAGAGAATGTTCGAAAAAGTAAAACCCAAAGTCGGTGTTCCAATGGCGTTGTCGATGCGATACGGCAATCCAAATATTTACTCTGGACTGAAAGAACTGGCCGACAAAGGCGTTACCGAAGTCTTGCTTTTTCCTTTGTATCCGCACCACGCGATGTCGTCAACGGTCACTGTTCTCGAAAAAGCGGAAGAAGTTCGCAAAGAACATTTTCCGAACATACAATTCACTTCGGTTCCTGCTTTTTACAACAAACCCGATTACATCAAAAACCTGTCCGATTCCATACAAAAACACTTGTCCGGATTTGATTATGACCATCTTTTGTTCTCCTATCACGGACTTCCGGAGCGTCATATTCGCAAAACAGATATTACGAAATCACACTGCAAAATAGACGGTTCCTGCTGTAACACGCCATCGCCGGCACACGAATTTTGTTACCGTCACCAATGTTACGAAACCACGAAATTGGTCGTACAAGCTTTAGGAATTCCTGAAGGCAAATACAGCCAAACCTTTCAATCGCGCTTGGCGGGAGACAAATGGCTGGAACCTTACACCGATGTCGAAGTGAATAAAATGCCCGAAAAAGGCATCAAAAATTTGGCTGTCGTGACGCCTGCTTTCGTGGCTGATTGTCTGGAAACCCTGGAAGAAATCGCCATGGAAGCCAACCACCAATTCAAGGAACACGGTGGCGAGAATTTCTTGGCAATCCCTTGCTTGAACGATGATGAAGAATGGTGCAAAACGGTGGCGAATTGGATCAATGATTGGGCTAAATAAAAATATTTATTATGATTAAAAAGTTTTACATAATCATTCCCTTTTTAGTTTTCTGCCATTTTTCGTTTGGTCAAAATCAATTTTCAGAAAAGATAAAATTTGATTGTGGAAAAATGGCCGATGCCATGCTCCAAAAAAACTATTCAACAATAATTGATTACACCTACCCCAAAATAGTGGAAATGGGAGGTGGAAAACCAGCATTACTGAAAGCAATAGAATCCTCATTCAAAAAAATTGACGGTGGCTTTGAATTTGAAAAAATTACTTTTGGAGAGCCTCAAAAGATATATGTGGCCGGCAAGGAATTACATTGTATTGTTCCGGAAACATTAACCATAAAAACAAATAAAGGAAAAATTCAGGCAACTTATGCTCTATTGGCAGTAAGTCGAGACAACGGAAACAAATGGTATTTTGTGGAAACCCACAAGTTCACGCCGGAAATTCTAAAAAAGATTTTTCCTAATTTTAATTACAACCTTGTTATTCCAGAAAAAACTCAACCTATAATCATTGGCGAATAAATGGACTACTACAACTACCTGAAATCCCTTCACCTCATCTTTGTGATCACTTGGTTTGCCGGACTTTTTTATATTGTTCGCTTGTTTGTGTACCAAATTGAAGCGGCCGACAAACCTTCGCCCGAAAAAGAAATTTTGCAAAAACAATACAAAATAATGACCTATCGTTTGTGGTACATTATCACTTGGCCGTCAGCGGTTTTGGCCAGTATTTTTGCGTTTTGGATGTTATTTTTTACCGATATCGGGAAAGCCTGGTTGCAAATGCCCTGGATGCACGTGAAACTTGGCTTTGTTTTTGTGCTGTATTTGTACCATTACAAATGCCACA
>JAGNPF010000134.1 GCA_017989775.1 Flavobacterium sp. | reverse complement strand
TATCCGTGATTTTGTCGAACATTACCGGCTCTTTGCGCCCATCTCTTTTTACTACGTACATAATCTTGTCTGTTTTTTTAAAACGGAAAATCCCTTTTCTGTTTTGGTGAATTTGTATTACTATTTTTGGGAAACTAATCCCGGTCTCATTCTAATGTATCCGCAAAAACTAGTGGCTATTCACCCTGTCCCGAAATAATCGAGAGGAGAACAACCTCGTAGAATTTGAGGTTTTTTTAAAAAAAATATTTAATTTATTTTTTAAAAATCGGCGTCGAAGCTAATTTTTTGGGCATCGGAATCCGTGTTCATGACTCCTGATTTTTGATATTCGGCCACTTTCTTTTCGAAGAAATTGGTTTTTCCCTGAAGTGAAATCATGTCCATGAAATCAAAAGGATTGGCCGTGTTGTATTCTCTTTTGCAACCTAGTTCCACCAACAATCTATCGGTAACAAACTCCAGGTATTGGGTCATCAAGGTGGCGTTCATTCCTATCAAACTCACCGGAATCGACTCGGTAATGAATTCTCTTTCGATATCCAGTGCGTCAACGATAATCTCCCTGATGCGCGCTTTGGAAACTTTGTGTTTCAAATGGTGGTTGTGCAAATGCACGGCAAAATCGCAGTGCACTCCCTCGTCACGCGAAATCAATTCGTTCGAAAAGGTCAAGCCCGGCATCAATCCACGTTTTTTCAACCAAAAAATGGAACAAAAACTACCTGAAAAGAAAATTCCTTCCACGGCGGCAAACGCAATCAATCTCTCGGCAAATGAATCGGATTTAATCCATCTCAAGGCCCATTCGGCTTTTTTCTTGATGGCAGGAAAAACATCTATTGCGGTAAACAACTGGTTTTTTTCGGCCTCGTCTTTTACGTAAGTGTCAATCAAGAGAGAATAGGTTTCGCTATGAATGTTTTCCATCATGATCTGGAAACCGTAGAAGAATTTTGCTTCGGCGTACTGCACTTCGTTCACGAAATTTTCGGCTAGGTTCTCGTTCACGATTCCGTCGGAAGCGGCAAAAAATGCCAAAATATGTTTGACAAAATATTTTTCGTCTTCGCTCAACTTATTGTTCCAATCGTTCAAATCTTGGGATAAATCTATTTCTTCGGCAGTCCAAAAACTGGCTTCCATACTTTTATAAAATTCCCAAATATCATGGTGCTTTATGGGAAAAATTACGAAACGATTCTTGTTTTCTTGTAAAATTGGTTCAATTTGTGACATTGCGATTTTTTATTTTTTGAAATTTTTAACGAATTATCATGTTTTCGTCGATTACAAAGATTGTGAATTCTCATGGTTATAAAAAGCCAAACTTATTCACAATCGGCTTGAGTTTTTAACAATTGAAATGTTTTTCATACGAATACCAAACAACTGTATATCAAATGCTTAAAAACTATAAAAAACAGAAAACGCCCTAAAACACAGGGTTTTTTAAAAGGATATATTGAAGGTTTTCAAATTATTTCAACGTTCTTCTTTCAGTTCTTGGGCGACTTTTTCGAGTTCCAAATACCAGTCTTCGCCAAATCTTCGAACAAGCGCTTCCTTGACAAATTTATAAACCGGAACTTCCAGTTCCTTGCCCAAAGAACAGGCATCGTCACAAATGTCCCATCGGTCGTAATTGACTGCCGCAAATTCGGTAAAATCCTTCACGCGAATGGGATACAAATGACAGGAAACCGGTTTTTTCCAATCGACTATTCCTTGATTGTAGGCTTGTTCAATTCCGCACAGTGCGGTTTTGCCGTCAAAGATGACGTAAGCACAATCCTTGTTGTCAATCAAGGGTGTTTCCAAATCACCATCGGTTCCTTTTGTCCAAGTTCCCTGCGCTTCGATGGCGGCAATGCCTTCTTTGCGAAGAAAGGGTTTTACTTTTGGATAAATGGCTTCCATAATTTTGGTTTCGGCCTCGCTCAATGGTGCGCCAGCGTCGCCATCGACACAACACGCGCCTTTGCAAGCCGATAAATTACAAACAAATTCTTTTTCAAGAATATCTTCCGATACGATGGTTTTTCCTAGTTGAAACATTTTGCAAAGATACTTTTCAATTCTGGATTTTGAATGTTAATTTTTGAGTTTCTCACGACTTTAACAACTATCGTGGTTTGTTTTTTTCATTGCATCGAAAATCCAACGAAATCAACAGCATCCGTTTGCCAATTCCAAATTATCCGAAAAAATGCACCGCATTTCATTTTACCAATTGAAATTCAATACTTTTGTTCCGTAAAACACAAAATTATGGAACTGAATTTTAAAGAAATAGCCACTGTCGGCATGGTGCTTTTTGCGGTAATCGATATCGTGGGAACCCTTCCCATCGTGGTGGATTTGAGAAACAAACACGGTCATATCGAATCAGGCAAAGCCTCTTTTGTAGCCGGTTTGATCATGATTATTTTCCTGTTTGTGGGGGAAGAATTCTTGAAACTCATCGGCATCGATGTCCATTCTTTTGCCGTGGCAGGTTCCTTTGTTTTGTTCTTTTTGGCTTTGGAGATGATTTTGGGCATCCGATTGTACCGAGACGAATCCTCCAGTTCGGCTTCCATTGTGCCCATTGCCTTTCCCATCATTGCCGGAACGGGAACAATGACCACCCTGCTGTCCTTGAAAGCGCAGTATCAAACAGAAAACATCGTCATAGCCATAATCCTGAATATCATCGTGGTTTACGTGGTTTTGAAATTGTCGGCAAAAATTGAAAAAATGCTGGGCAAAAATGGTTTGGACGTCATCAGGAAAGCCTTTGGAGTGGTGCTTTTGGCCATTGCTGTTAAATTATTCGCCGCTAATGTTAAAGATTTGTTCCTGTAAATTAATTTTTTATAAATTTACCCATCTTTTTTACAAATAAAATATTTTATGAAACTTTTCACCAACATACTGGTAGTTTTGGCAATAGGCTTAATCGTTTTCAATATTTGCCTACTTGATTTCAAACACCCTCTTGAAGGAAACAGCATGATTGCATTTATTGGTATTGCCGCTTCTTTTTGTGCTGTTTTAATACTTTTGATATTCAGGATGTCGAAGAGTATTGAAGAAAAAATGAATGACAAGTTCTAAGGTGTTTGATGTTTTGCTGATTGGCGGTGGCGTTTCGGGAATGTCCTGCGCCTTGGTTTTGGGTTCTGCCAAAAACAAACCCTTCGCAGCCGACAAGAAAATAGGAATTATTGCCCACCAAAAAACTTCTGCCCTCCAGGAAGCCCTTATCAACAATGCCTACGGAATCACTCCAGGCAAATTGGGTGCCGATTTATTGCACGAAAGCATCCAGCATTTATCCGAAACCTATCCCCAGATTACCCAAATTCCAGACGAGAAAGTTCTGAAAATCGAAGGAGAACAGCCTGAATTCACTGTAATCACGAACAAGAATACTTACAAAACCAAAATCATCGTGCTGGGAATTGGTTCCGCCAATACTTTTGCCATTGAAGGATTACTGCATTTTGTGGAACCACACCAAAAAGCCTTGCCTGAAAAACAAAGAATCCAACTAAAAAATACCGACCACAAAGTAACTGAAGGTATCTATGTAATTGGAACATTGGCCGGATGGAGAAGCCAAGTGGCGATTGCTGCCGGAAGTGGCGCTGCCGTTGCAACCGATATTCTTACTTTATGGAATGGAGGCGTTCAAACCCACGCTCACGATAGTATAAGGGAATAATTTTTGCTAGACTTTCTTTAAAACCTTCTTGATCATGGCGTCTTCTTTGAGCAAAATTTCATGATATTTGCCTTCATTGAATAATTGTCGGGCAAATTCGGCAGACAAATAACGTTTGACCAAAGACTTGTTTTTGTCCAGTTTCATTTCTATTTCATTCTTGGAAAGATATTTTTGAAACGAATTGAAATACAAATCAGTTGCATCAACTTTTGCCTTAAATTCTTCGAAAGTCAGTCCTTTGAAAGTACTTCTGTCGCGATCCAATTGTTCGAAAACAAAATGTCCCATAAATCCGGACTGCAGCAAATAAGTCGTGTGTTCGTTGCCCTGATTCATTTCCAGCGGCACAAAAACATCTGGAACAATTCCTCCACCACCGTAAACAATCCTGCCTTTTGGGGTTTTGAATTTTTCCTCCTTGGGTGCTTTTATGCTGTCTTTATGGTACAATTCCCCGTTTTTGAATCGCGATTCCGATTCCTTGGAATAATCTTCCTTCCCGTTTGAATATGGTTTCTGTATCGAACGACCTGTTGGCGTATAATATCTTGCAATGGTCAACCGCACAGCCGACCCATCGGAAAAATCCAGTTCTCGCTGTACCAATCCCTTTCCAAAAGAACGACGCCCCACAATGGTTCCCCTATCGTTGTCCTGGATGGCTCCCGCCAATATCTCGCTCGCCGAAGCACTGTTTTCGTTGATCAATACCACGACTTTTCCGGTCTCGAAACTGCCCTTTTTGGTCGCGAAAGTTTTGTTTGTGGTTCCTCTTTTATTTTTGGTGAAGACGATGAGTTGCTTGTCTTTCAAAAATTCGTCGGCAATGGAAATGGCTTCTTCCATATAACCTCCACCATTGTCCCGAAGATCGATTACCAGGGACTTGACCCCTTTTTTTCTCAAATCGTCCAAGCCTGCCTTGAACTCGTCGTAGGTGGTTTCGGCAAAACGATTTATTTTTATGTATCCCGTCACGGCATCCAAAAGCAGGACTGCATCGACACTTTTTATGGGAATGACACCACGCTTGACTTTGATTTTGAGTTTTTTGTTTTCCGATTTTCTGTAAATCGTGAGCACGATTTCGGAACCTTCTTTTCCTTTTAGTTTGGCAAACAAGCTGTCGTTTGGCAATTGGCGACCAAACATTTTTGTCTTGTCGGCATACAGGATTCGGTCTCCCGCCTTGATTCCCGCTTTTTCAGACGGACTGTTTTCAATGGGTTTTATGATTGCCACCGAATCATTGTACATATAAAAATTAACACCAATTCCCACGAAATCGCCCCGCATGCTTTCGGCAACTTGCTCTTGTTCGCTTGCAGGAATATAAACGGAATGCGGATCGAGTTGCCCCAAAACGTTGTCAATGGCGTGTTTCATGATAGAATCGGAATTCACGCTGTCCACATATTCGTTGTTTATAAAATCAAGGAGTCTGTTGAGCTTGTTTTTTGAAATGTTTTTGACCAAAAAATGCTCTTGGCCAGGAAAATTAAGCCCTCCGCCAAGAAGTATTCCAAAGGC
>JAGNPF010000133.1 GCA_017989775.1 Flavobacterium sp. | reverse complement strand
AATTGTTGTCCAACAATTTTGTCTTGGTGGTTTTCGAATAAGAGAATCTGGTTGACATAATCAAATTGTTTTCCGTAAGCCTGATTCTTCGTTGCTCGATGTTGTCCACGTCTTGGTATTCTTGGTCTTGAGGCGTCAAGACCGTGTTGTTGGACAAAACGGCATTGGTGAATCCCGTTGTTCCTTCTTCAATGGTTAAATTTCCATAGTCGTCAATCCAGTCGGTGTTTGTGTTGTAAACTTTGGCAATGTCATTTAGGGCATCATAAGACGATTCGTAAACATTGAAATAATTTTGGGGGTTAAGATTTCGTACGTATTGCATGTTCAACAAATCAAAACGCGCCGTATAGTTTCTTTTGGGCGTCCAATTGTAAGCCAGCGAACTGGTAACATTTTGTTTGTCCAGTCCAATGTTTTTCTGGGTTGACAAACCAGCCGAAAGTTGCGTTGAGGGAATCATGCTTTTGGGGATGATTTTCTCGGTATTGAGAGGGAACCATATTCTGGGGATGTTCAGTTTTAGGTCAATCCCGTATTCCGAAACGTTGAAGAATTTGCTTTCGGGATTGGCCAAATCCTTTGAAGAGCCTATGTTTCCGCGGCCGGAAATCTCTAGTGTTTCGGCTCCGTTGAACACGTTTCGGATGCTCTCGGTGATGCTCCCGGCGATTCCAATGTCTTGAATGTTGGAATGGGTCACGTCAAACGTGGTGCCCAAACTGTATTTTTTTCGTGGGGACAAATATACTTTTGCAATCAGCGATTGTGCTGTTGTGTCTCTTTTGTCCACCTCGTACAGAATGGTCGGGTAATTGAAAATCTTGAGGTTGTTCAAATAGCGCGTTGTCAGGACTGTTCGAAAATCGGCAAACAAACTTCCCTTGGTGATAAAAACGGCATTGGTTATGGCTTTTGGCTTGTATTTTAATTTGTCGTGGCTGTATAGATTGAAATTGTTGTAGGAAACACTGTCGGTGATTTTGGAGTTGGCTGTCGCAGCCGAATAATCGGTGTAAATGTTTACGTCGCTTATTTTGTATATTTTGAAAGGTTCCGTTCTTGTGGTGTCGTTTTCTTGATAGGAATAGTCGTTTATTTTTAAATTCACGTTAACTTTTTTCCCAGTATTGAGGGTGTCTAAATCAAAAGTGACGTAATTGGGTTGGAATTGGTACACGCCATGATTTCTAAAATAGGTGTTTATTCGATTTTTTTCTTCTTCAAAATCTTTTGTTTTGTATTGGTTTCCAGATTTCAGGAAGGCTTCGGATTTCATCTGTCTGTACATCGAATCCAATGCAATGGTTTTGATGCTCGTTTTCAATGAATCCAGAAAATAAGGGCTTCCAGTAGTTATGGTGTATTTTATTTCGGCTTTTTTGTTGCTTAAGCTGTCCAATTTGTAATTGGCTTTTACGCCAAAATAACCATTGTTGAAATAATGGTATTTCAGGCGAAGCAATGATTTGGAACTTCTTGCTGTATCGACGATTACGGGGGCTTCTCCCGATTTTTTCAAGAATTCATGGAAACCTTTGTACCAAAAAGATTGTCCCAGCCTATCGACTTGTTTTGCCGACAACCATTTGGACATCCGTTCGTATTTGCCCGGATTATTGGTAAATTTGGCTCGATAGGAGGAATCTGGATTTGGTTTGGCAATATTGAACAGGTTCAATCGCAAACGATAGCCCAATATGGAGCTGTTTGGTTTTTGATACAATTGATTCGTGAGGTCGTCTTCCTTTGAGGCTTTGTCATTGACCAAAATTTCATTTTTGGTAAGGAGCTGTTTGCCTTCTGGAACACGCTTTACCGTGTCACAGGCACAGATAATTATTCCTATTACAATAAATGTTGCTATTTTTGTGCTAAACTTTTTCAAATGCTGGGAAATATATAATTCAAAAGTACATTTTTTATGGTTAGTAAAAACCAAATAAAACTTATAACGAGTTTACAACAAAAAAAATATCGGTTTGCCCATCAATTGTTTTTTGCCGAAGGCATAAAGGTAATTCAAGAATTGGTAGAATCAAATTTTGAATTGGTTCATTTGTACACCACCCAAAATGATTTTGAACAAGTTTCGACCGACAAAAGAACATTAATTGCCGAAAGCGATTTGAAAAAAATCACCGCTCTGGCAACACCCAATTCTTGCTTGGCGGTTTTTAAAATGCCTGCCGAAAAAAAAATCGGTGAATCGGGATTGATTCTTGCCCTCGATTCCATTCGCGATCCGGGAAATTTGGGAACCATTTTGCGATTGTGCGACTGGTTCGGCATCGACCAACTGATTTGTTCGAAAGAGACGGTCGATATTTATAATCCAAAAGTGGTTCAAGCCACGATGGGCTCCATTGCCAGGGTCAATGTGAATTATGTTGATTTGGAAAACTTTGTCAGTCAAGCCAAATTGCCCGTGTTTGGAACTTTTATGGACGGAAACAATATCTACAAAACCAATTTGCCCCAAGAAGGAATCATCATTATGGGCAATGAAGCCAACGGAATTTCGCCAGAACTCGAAAAATTAATTAAAAACAGGCTCACGATTCCACGTTTTGGAACACTTCAAAAAACAGAAAGCTTGAATGTGGCCACCGCAACGGCAATTATTTTGAGCGAGTTTCGTAGAGGATAATTTTGGTTTTTCTCTAATCTGCAAACTAAATTCTGCAAACTGAATACTGTTTTTTCTAGTGGAAAGTGAAATTAATGAAAACCGCCCTGGATTTCAACGATTCGATGTTTCCTGTCCAAGGACTGTTGGGGTCGTTGTCGCGAATTAATTCGTCGTTGATGCCAAAAACGCCCCTGATGGAAGGCGAGAAAATGAAATATTCCGAAAAAATATCGATGCCAAAACCCAGTTCGTAATTGGTCGTCCAGGGTTTTACACGGAAACGTTCTTCGTAATTGTCGTCAATCGATTTTGAATTGCTCGACAAATTCAAGGTGGCCGATACGCCGCCCAACAAGTAAGGGCGGACATTTCCAGTCCTGAGCGATAAGAATTTGAGCAATAACGGAAAATGGAGATAAGTACTGTTTACTTCTCTCAGCATATCCGAAGGTGAAGGCGCAGGAGTCGTTGAAAAATAGCTTTCGGGGTATTGCAAATCTCTTGTCGTGTAATGCAATCCAGGTTCAAAACGCAGACGGATGTATTCTTGGAGTTTCAAATCGGCCACGAGTCCCACGTTGAAACCCGTACTTTTTTTGGTCTGAATGTCTTCGCCGACTGTTTTGTAATCTATCTTGAAATCATAGGAGTTGAAGCCCAGGTAAAAACCAAAATACAACTTTTGCTTTTGAAAATTTTCCAGATTGATAATTGGGTCTCTGCCGAATAATTTATTGGGGTTTTGTGCCTGGCCTTTCATGGCCGTGATTAATAAAATTAGGACGACTATTTTTCTCATGTTATTTTTTGGATGCTGAATAAATTGTCGCCACACCAAATGTTTGCGGTAAGGCAACTACATCTATAAACCCAACTTTTTTCAAAATATTGTTTAAAGCCTCTCCATAAGGGAAAGCCGCCGCCGATTCCGAGAGATAGCCATAGGCAACATTGTCCTTGGAAAATAATTTTCCAATAAGTGGCAAAATGTTGTTGCTGTAAAAACGATAGCCTTGTTTGTATGGGGTTTTGTCCGGAACCGAAGTTTCCAGGATGACAAAGATGCCGTTGGGTTTCAACACCCTCAAAATTTCCGCCAACCCTTTTTCCAGGTTTTCGAAATTTCTGACGCCAAAAGCTACCGTGATGGCATCGAAATAGTTGTCTTCAAAGGGCATGTTTTCGGAATCACCCAAAATCATTTCTATGGTGTTGGACAGGTTTTTGTCCTGGATTTTTTGCTTTCCAACTTCCAGCATTCCTGCCGAAATGTCTAATCCAATAATTTTTTCAGCCTTGGTTTGCGTCATCAAAATAGCCAAGTCTCCCGTTCCGGTGGCAATGTCCAAAATGGTTTTCGGATTGGTTTTGGCCACCATTTGCAAGACTTTTTTGCGCCATTTTACGTCAATTCCAAAAGAGATAACGCGATTAAGATTGTCGTAATTGCCTGAAATGGTGTCAAACATTGTGGCGACCTGTTCTTTTTTGCTTAAAGAGGAATCTTTGTACGGAGTGATGTTTTTTGACATTTTTTAAAATTTGAAGCAAAGGTAAACTAGATTTTTGGATAATAAATGGTTAACCGCAGATTCGCGGATTTTTTTTAAACTATTTAATGCCATCCACGAATCTGAAGTTGATTGGAGTGTTTTTTTTATTTTTTTCTGGTGAATGTTTGAAAAGTGAAATCAAAAAGGTGTTTTTCGTCTTTTGGATGGAATGTTTCATTGGTCAATTCCCAGATGTCGGGATTTATTTCCGGAAAATAAACATCGGCATCAAAGGAATGATGCACCCTGGTGATGTCGAGTTGGTCTGCAAAATGGATGGATTGCGTGTAAATTTCGCCACCGCCAATGATGTAAATGTCTTCGTTTTCGGGACAGGCCGCGATGGCTTTTTCAATATCCGAAACCACGATGCAACCTTCGTGCTTGAAATCTTTTTGTCGCGTTATGATTACGTGGGTTCTGTTGGGTAGGGGTTTTGGAAAACTTTCGAACGTTTTTCTGCCCATGACGATGTAGTGTCCCGAAGTAACCTCCTTGAAACGTTTGAAATCATTGGGCAAATGCCAAAGCAAATCGTTGTTTTTGCCCAAGGCGTTGTTTTCGGCCACGGCCGCAATCAGGATTGTCATTTTTACTGGGGTTTGGCAGCGGAATCTTCTTCCACCTTTGTTTGCAATTGGTCGATTTTTCTTTGTTGTTTGTCAACAAGTCGGCTTATTTGTTCTCTTTCCCAGTCTTTGTTCATGAAACGATCGGTAATGAATACTTTTATGAAATGCAGGATAAACAGGAACAACCAAGCAGTGATTACCCAGGCTGACCAATTGGAAGTAAAACCAAATATCAAGAAATAATGATTGGCAATAAACATGAAGATGCTTCCAATAATTAACAAGACGAAATGAAAATAGAGTACTTTTTTCTGTTTTATCCTGTTACGGGCATATTCATATAGTTCTTGTTGTTCTTTTTCCATGAGGCGAAATTTGATTATAAAGATAAAATTTATTTTGAAATTCCATTATTTTTAGCCCGATATTATTCAAAGGGAAAACGTTTTCAAATTTTGAATCTAAAAATTATTGTCAAAATTATTT
>JAGNPF010000003.1:11123-15651 GCA_017989775.1 Flavobacterium sp. | reverse complement strand
TTAAAATGAAGCCTACAAGATTCTTCACTCCCAAAATTTGCCGTAAAACTGAATAAATTCATCCCTTTTTTTTATAAATATACGACCTTATTTTAAATTATTAGTGATTACGGACAATCAAAATTTTATTCAGTTGGTGTAAAAATAAGTAATAATAAACGCATTTTTATTTTTTATTCAATAAATTTGGCGCATAAATATCTTATTTGGATATTTGGAGCAATCGATTTCGTTTTATTGCAAACGGTTGATAATGATCATAGTTAGTTTCACAAAATTTAAAACAAAATAGTTTTTTTCTAATGAATAAAAAAACAACGATTTACGATATTGCTAAAGTGCTTGACATTACCGCTGCATCAGTGTCGAGAGCATTAAACAACAATCCCAAAATTAGTGAAAGCACTCGTAAACTTGTATTGGAAACGGCGGCAAAAATGAATTACAAGCAAAATAAACTGGCCTTGGCACTGCGTTGCGGGAAGAGTTATAATGTAGGCGTAATTGTCCCGCGTATAGACAGTAATTTTTTTGCATCCGTAATTAGGGGGATAGAAGAGGAGTTGTATGCACACAAATACAATGTTATTATTTGCCAAACCCATGATGACGAAAAGAGGGAATTTGAAAACATTAATACTTTGTTGAATGCACAGGTAGATGGAATCTTGATGTCGGTTTCAAATGTTGTTTCTGAGAACGCTTCCGAAAATGATCGAATCATAAAGAAAGTAATAGAGAAAAACGTTCCCTTGGTCTTTTTTGATAGAAAGAAAAATATAGAAGGTGTTAGTTCGGTTACCATAAATGATTATGACGTGTCTTATTTGGCAACCAAACATTTGATAGAACAAGGTTGTACTCGTATTGCCCATTTTAAGGGTAACCAATCTTTGGAGATTTTTGCCAATCGTCTGGCAGGCTACAAACAGGCTTTGCTGGATAGTGGAATCGCTTGCAACGAAGATTATGTGGTGCAAACCAAGAGTAGTGTTGAAGCTGGAGCGCAGGCTGTCAAAGTGCTGATGAAGTTAAATAATCCGCCCGACGCCCTTTTTTCATCTGGAGATTTTGCTGCTTTGGGAGCGATACAAGAATTAAAAGCAGAAGGTTTGCGAATTCCGGAAGATTTTTGTGTGGTAGGTTTTGGAAACGAGCCTTTTACCGATTTTATGGAGCTTCCGATGTCAACCGTGGATCAGGTTCCTTTGGAAATGGGGAAAATGACTGCCAAAGTTTTTCTGGAACACATCAATAAGACCGGAAATGCCAAAATAGAAAAGAAAGTGGTGCTGACTTCGGAATTGAATATCAGGAAATCTTCCTTAAGGAAAGATAGTGTGCGCCCAGAGGCTATGAGTAACAATAAAAAAGGCGTGAATGTTTAATTCACGCCTTTTTTTATAAGCAAAAAGCAGGTTCCTTTTTACAAAGAAACGCCTCTTTTCCAAGGAATAAATACATCTTGTTTCAGCTGATCTGCTTTTGTTTCCACGTTTCCGCTAGCCAATTCTATAATGTAATCTACGATTTCTGCTCCAACTTCGGTAATGTTTTTTTCACCAGTAATCACGGTTCCAGCATTGAAATCGATAATATCCGACATTCTATTGGTCAATGCCGTGTTTGAAGCAATTTTTACAACGGGTGCAACTGGATTCCCCATTGGATTTCCTAAACCTGTGGTAAATAAAACAACTGTTGCTCCAGCTCCAACCAATCCTGTGGTACACTCGGCGTCATTTCCTGGCGTATTTAGAAGGTTTAAACCTGGTTTTGTAATATATTCACCGTAATCCAAAACATCTACAATAGGTGCAGTTCCACCTTTTTTAGATGCACCGGCAGATTTCATAGCATCGGTAATTAATCCGTCTTTAATATTTCCTGGAGATGGGTTCATATCAAATCCTGAACCTGCATCTACAACTGATTTTTCAAATGCTTTCATCAAAGCTAAGAACTTGTCTGCTTTTTCTTCGTCCACACATCTGTTCATCAATTCTTGTTCAACGCCACACAATTCTGGAAACTCTGCCAAAATGGATTTGGCTCCCAAAGCTGCGAAAATATCGGAAACAACGCCCAATGCTGGATTAGCCGATATTCCTGAAAATCCGTCGGATCCACCACATTCCAAACCAATGCTTAGTTTTGAAATAGGAGCAGGTTTACGTTCAATTTTGTTGGCTCTTTTTATGGCTTCATAAGAATCTTTAATCACCATTTGAAACATTTGATCGGTAGTTCCAATTTGTTGTTGCTCGTAGATCAAAATTTCTTTATCACAATTCGGATTTATTTCTTTCAATGCTTTTTTGAAAATATCTACTTGCAAATTTTGGCAACCCAAACTTAAAACAGTTGCACCAGCAACATTTGGATTGTTCACATATCCAGCAAGCAATTTTGCCAACAATTCCGAATCTTGTCGAATTCCACCACAACCACCTTGATGATTGATGAATTTTACTTCGATATTGTCTAAAAGGTTTTCATTTGAATTTTTTTCAGCCACTTCTTCTACGCTTTTTTCTTCAATCAAAGAGCGCAATAAATTTTTATAAGAAACTTCTTTTTTAGGCAGTAATTCGTTTTCGAAAATATCTTTTAGTTTTTCGATGTTTTTGTTTTCACAAAAAACCAACGGAATAAACAACCAAACGTTTTTGGTTCCAACTTGTCCGTCAGCACGGTGGTATCCGTTGAAAGTTTTGTCTTTCCAACGATCTACATTTGGTGGAGTCCAACCTAAATTTCCGGTTTTGCCAAAAACTTTTTCACTTTGATGTTTTACATTTTCGGTGGTAATTACTTCTCCTTTTTTTATAGGTTTTACCGCTTTTCCTACCAAAACGCCGTACATTATGATCTCATCGCCAATGGCAAAATCTTTCTCCGTGATTTTGTGTTTTGCTTTGACATCAGTTGTTGGTATGACAGTAGTTCCTTCAAATGTAATTTGTTCGTTTTGTACCAAATCGGTTAAAGCGACAATTACGTTATCTGCTGGATTTACTTTTATTAATTTTTTTTGCATGATAATAATTTTTAAATCTAATTAGTACTTTGCGCTGAAATTAGCATACCCATTCTCGATTCCATTCGCTTCAACTTCAGTCAAAGCTACCACAATAGCCTCTGATAAACCGTTAATTTTTGTTAAATCTTCACCCCAGAAATCAGTGTTGGCCAAAACTTTAGCAACAACTGCATCTAAAGCTCCCAATTGCCAAGCGTTTTGAAATGCTTCCACTAATTCAGGAGTGTCTTTTACAGGCAATGTTTCGTTGTTCCAAGTTCCTTTGTAGAATTGGATCAAACAAGCCAATGAAAAAGTTAAATTAGTAGGCACTTTTTTATTTGCATTGTAATACCCTAATAAACTTGGCAATACTCTTACTTTGAATTTTGAGATAGAATTTAAAGCAATATCAGCCAGTGCGTGTTTGATGAATGGATTTTTAAAACGATCCATTACCTCTTCGCAATAGGCAGTGATTTCATTTTTGTCCATAGCAAGGGTTTCACTGATTTCAGCAATAACGTTGTCTACGAATTTCCCAGTGAAATCTCCGTTAACCGTTTCCATAACCAATTTGTTTCCAAACAAAAGCGAACAAGGAACCATCGCAGTATGCGCACCGTTCAAAATACGAACTTTAATCATTTTGAAAGGACGAATATCGTCAACAATCTTCACGTTCAAGTCTGTTTTGTGGAAAGGTAGTTTTGCTTTCAAATCGTCTCCGCCTTCGATAGCCCAAAGGAAGAATGGCTCGGCAGCAACGATCAAGTTGTCTTGATAGTCTAATTTGCTATTGTATTCTTCGATGTTGGCTCTTGGATATCCAGGTACAATTCTGTCCACCAAAGTACTGTGGTAGGTACAAGCATCAGAAACCCAAGTTTTGAATGCGTCTTCCAATTTCCATAAATCAACATATTGCAAGATGATTTTTTTCAAAGTCTCAGAGTTGTAATCAATCAATTCGCAAGGAATGATAGTCAATCCTTTAGCAGCATCTCCGTTGAAATGTTTGAATCTTTCATATAACAAAACAGTCAACTTGGCAGGAAATGAAGCGGGTGGTTGCATATCTGGAGTGTCAGTTCCGATAAATTCAATTCCAGCTTCGGTAGTATTTGAAACGATAAATTGCAATTCTTCTTCTTTGGCTAAAGCTAGATAATCTGCAAATTCAGTATATGGATTGATCCCTTTTACAACATTGGTTATTAACTCAATATCTTGTATTTTTTCGCCTTTTTTGATTCCATTCATAAACAAGGTATAAAGACCGTCTTGGTCATTAATCATGTTTACCATACCGTCTTTCAATGGCTGAACCATTGCAATTCCAGCATTGAAATCTACTTCTTTGTTTAGTCTTTGAAAAGCGTAATCAACGAAAGCTCTCAAGAAATTACCTTCACCAAATTGCACTACTTTTATTGGGAATTTTTTTTCTAATCCTTGGCTTTTTCTATTTAATTTTTCCATTTTTTGGGTATTATTTTAAAAAGA
>JAGNPF010000003.1:0-11023 GCA_017989775.1 Flavobacterium sp. | reverse complement strand
CGTAATCAACGAAAGCTCTCAAGAAATTACCTTCACCAAATTGCACTACTTTTATTGGGAATTTTTTTTCTAATCCTTGGCTTTTTCTATTTAATTTTTCCATTTTTTGGGTATTATTTTAAAAAGACAAAAATCGACAACCTGTAGAGGTGTCAATTTTTATCGTGTTGTTAATTATTTTTATTAGAATTTGAAATAAGCTTTGGCGTTGTTGTAACTAATGTCCGAAACCATTTTTCCTATCCATTCCATGTCGTTTGGCAATTCACCTCTCTTGATTTCGTCTCCCAAAAGGTTGCAAAGAATACGTCTGAAATATTCGTGTCTTGGGAAAGACAAGAAGCTTCTTGAATCGGTCAACATTCCGATGAAACAGCTAATCAATCCCATATTGGAAAGGGCGTTCAATTGTTTGGTCATCCCGTCTTTTTGATCCAAGAACCACCATCCTGAACCGAATTGTACTTTTCCGCGAACACTTCCGTCGTTGAAGTTTCCAATCATAGTTGCCATTACTTCGTTGTCGGCAGGATTCAAGTTGTATATGATTGTTTTGGCCAATTTGTCTTTACTGTCCAAAGCGTTCAAGAAAGCGGACAATTTTTGTGCTTGAGGGTAATCGCCAATAGAATCCCATCCTGTGTCAGGGCCCAAGATTCGGTGCATACGGGCATTGTTGTTCCTCAAAGCTCCCAAGTGAAGTTGTTGTACCCATCCAAATTCGTGGTAAGTTTCGAACAAGAAGAATAAAACGGCGCTTTGGAATTTCAAGGCTTCTTCGTTGGTCAATGCTCCATTTTCTCTTTTCTTTTTGAAGATGGCGGCCACTTCGCTTTCGGTATAGTTTTCGAAATAAACTTGGTCTAAACCGTGATCGCAAAGTTTGCAACCATTTTTGTCGAAAAAGTCGATTCTGTTTCTCAAAGCTGAAAGCAAATCAGCATAAGTATTGATGGCGATACCTGATTTTTCTCCTAATTTATCAACGTATTCGTTGTAACCGTCATTCGAAATAAGGATGGCCCTGTCTGGTCTGAAGGCAGTTCCTACTTTTATTTCGAAGTCGCTTTTTAGAATTTGTTCGTGGAAATCCAAAGTATCAATCGGGTCTTCTGTAGTACAAACGAATTCAGCGTTTACTTTGCGAAGCAAATTTTGGGTGCTGTATTCAGCCGAGTTTACTTTGGCAGAAGCTTCTTCGTAAATTCTTTCAGCCGATTTTTCGTTTAATAATTCGGTAATTCCGAAATAACGTGCCAATTCCAAATGCGTCCAGTGGTACAAAGGATTACGCATCGTGTACGGAACTGTTTTTGCCCAATTCAAGAATTTGTCTTTGTCAGAACCATTTCCGGTGATGAATTGTTCGTTCACTCCCAAAGTACGCATCGCGCGCCATTTGTAGTGATCTCCGTTTATCCAAACTTTGGTAATGTTGTCAAAGATTTTGTCTTCGGCAATAAATTGTGGATTCAAGTGGTTGTGATAATCAATAATTGGCTGGTTTTTGGAATAATTATGGTATAATTCTTCAGCAAATTTATTTTCTAATAGAAAATTATCATTTATAAAAGTACTCATTATTAAATAGCTTAAATATTATTATTCGTTAGATGGTTTTCCAATAGTGGCAAGGATTCCTCCATCTACATAAAGAATGTGACCGTTTACAAAATCACTTGCTTTTGAAGACAAGAAGATAGCTGCTCCTTGCAAGTCTTCAGGATCTCCCCAACGATTTGCAGGTGTTCTGCTGATAATAAATTCATTGAACGGGTGTCCGTCCACTCTGATAGGAGCTGTTTGGCTGGTTGCGAAATATCCAGGACCAATTCCGTTAGTTTGGATATTGAATTTAGCCCATTCCGTAGCCATGTTTTTGGTCAACATTTTCAAACCACCTTTAGCGGCAGCATAAGCACTTACAGAATCTCTACCCAATTCGCTCATCATCGAGCAAATGTTGATGATTTTTCCACCACCACGTTGAATCATTCCTTTGGCAACATTTTTGGAAACAATGAAAGGGCTGATTAAGTCAACAGTGATTACTGCCGTGAAATCTTCAACAGTCATATCAACAATAGGAGTTCTTTTGATGATTCCCGCGTTGTTGACCAAAATATCGATGGGCCCAACTTCGGCCTCAATTTTTGCAATATTTTCAATAACTGCTTTTTCGTCACATACGTTGAATAGATATCCGTAAGCTTCAAGCCCAACAGATTTGTATTCAGCCACAGCTTTATCCAAAGCTTCTTGCGAAAGGTCGTTTACTACAATTTTGGCTCCTGCTTGTCCAAGTCCTTTGGCCATAGCCATTCCAAGACCGTGAACTCCTCCTGTTATAAGTGCAGTTTTTCCAGTTAAATCAAAAAGGTTAATTGACATAATTTTTATTTAATAAGTTATTAATTATCTTAATTCGGTTATTTTGCAAACATCCATATCTCCGTAGTCCAAGTTCTCGCCGGCCATTCCCCAAATAAAGGTGTAATTGCTGGTTCCTGCTCCGGAATGGATGGACCAATCTGGTGAAATAACAGCTTGGTGATTGTTCATCCAAATATGTCTTGTCTCTTGTGGTTCTCCCATAAAGTGACAAACGGCTTGGTTTTCGGGAATTTCCATATAAAAGTAAACTTCCATTCTACGATCGTGAACGTGAGCTGGCATCGTATTCCAAACGCTTCCTGGTTTTAATTCCGTCATACCCATTTGCAATTGACAAGTAGTTACGATTCCGCCAATGATCATTTGATTTACGGTGCGGTGATTCGCTGTTTCCATAGTGCCCAATTGTAGTTTTTTGGCTTCTGCCAAACTTACTTTTTTGGTAGGGTAGCTAACGTGAGCTGGAGCAGAATTGATATAAAACTTGGCTGGGTTTTTAGCGTCATCACTTTTGAAGATAACTTCCACATTTCCGCTACCAATATATAGGGCATCTTTATAGCCTAATTCATAAGTTGTTCCTTCTACCACAACGGACCCATTTCCACCAACATTGATAATGCCCATTTCTCTTCTGTCCAAGAAATTTGGCATTTTCAAAATGTCAATAGTTTCAAGTGTAATTGGAGTAGTGGTTGGCACAGCCGAACCTGTAATGTACCTGTCATAATGAGAGTAAGTGAACGTGATTTCTCCTTCTTTCATCAAGTTGTCAATCAAAAATTCTGCCCTTAGTTGTGCGGTGTCGTATTGTTTTACTGCTTGTGGGCTTGAAGCATACCTGGAACTATAGTTTTTCATAAAATAAATGTATAATGTAATCGATTACGCAAAAGTAAATTTAATATTTCAATTAACAATGTTTTTAATTCGTTTTTTGTTCATTTTCGCAATATGATATTTTTTTTTTACAGATATGCTAACTTAATTGCCTAAAATTTATTGTTAAAGTAGTTTGTGGTTTTGGATTTTTGTCAAATTTGGAGGGGAAATTTGAATTTATTTTTCAATAGTAAAGTCAAGTCAACTAAATTGTTGGCTTTTTTGAAAATTTAATGATTCGGGGATGGAAGTCTTTAGAATTATTCTTTTGGCAATGGAGCTCCAACTGCAATGTCGCATCGGTGTTTGTCTTGGCCGTGAGGAGGATTCATTCCTTCTGGAGTGGGAGTTGTCACGGCTGGAGCTGGAGTTGTGACAGTAGTGGTAGGTGTGCTGTTTTGTTGCGAAACTGCTGCTGCAGGCGTGCTTTTGGGCGTTACTGCCGCGGAATTCAAGGGGGCACCAACGGCTATGTCGCAACGATGACCTGGTTGGCCGTGGGCAGGATTCATCCCTTTGGCTACAGCCACGGGAGTTGTGTTTTGATTGGCGTTATTTGTATTTTGAGGAGTTTGAGTAGGCATTACAGTTTGGTTTTGTTGCGTATTGGCGGCTTCGGTGAACGGGACAATATTTGCGGGAGCCGAACTTTCTTGGGGTTCTAATTCTTTTTTGCAGGAAATAAATAATAAGGAACTGGCGAAAAGTAGTTTTATCGAGGGTTTCATAAATGTCGGTTTTGGGTTATTGATTTCAAATATAGTATTTTAAATCATAGGGGCATAGATTTGGATTGCTATTTATTTGTTAATTGTAATTTCTGTAAATCCCAATGGCAAAGCTTGTTTTCTTGAAGAGTTTTATTCCTTAATTTTGTCAAAGAACCCCGCGACAAATTTTTAAATACACGAAATAAATCCTACTTTAGCATTCTCTAAATTTTATCATAAAATGATTAGCAAAACACAATTCGAAAACGAATTACAACTCATAATACAAAACGGCATTCGTGAAGACGTAGGCGAGGGCGACCACAGTTCTTTGGCCTGTATTCCGGCAACTGCAACTGGAAAAGCAAAACTTTTGGTAAAAGAAGACGGCGTGATTGCTGGTGTGGCTTTCGCCAAAATGATTCTCGAATATGTAGACCCAACTTTGCAGATGGAAACTTTTATTGCCGATGGAACTCCCGTGAAAAAAGGAGATGTGGTCTTTCATGTTTCGGGAAGTTCACAGTCCATCCTGAAATCTGAACGCTTGTTGCTAAATTCTATGCAACGAATGAGTGCCATTGCCACCAAAACCAAAAAATATGTCGATTTGCTGGAAGGAACCAATACCAAAATTCTGGATACCCGTAAAACTACTCCCGGATTCAGGGCTTGCGAAAAATGGGCGGTTACGATAGGTGGCGGCGAAAACCATCGTTTTGCGCTTTACGACATGATAATGCTCAAGGACAACCACAACGATTTTGCCGGCGGGATTACATTGGCCATAGCCAAAACCAAGGCTTATCTTAAAGAAAAAAATCTGGACTTGAAAATCATTGTCGAAGCCAGAAATCTGGATGAAGTCAAGGAAATTCTCGAAAATGAAGGCATTTACAGAATTTTGATAGACAATCTCGATTTTGAAGATACTAAAAAAGCCGTAGCTTTAATCGGGGATAAATGCCAAACGGAATCCTCCGGAAACATCAACGAAAACACGATTCGCAGTTATGCCGAATGTGGGGTCAATTACATTTCGTCCGGTGCATTGACCCATTCAATTTATAATATGGATTTAAGTTTGAAGGCTTTTTAATTAAGATAGCAGGTTTCAGTTTGCAGATTTCAAAAGATAATTAGATGAATTTTTATAAATATTTTAACCTGTAACCTGCTCCCCAAACTTCGGAACAAACCTGCCCTCAACCCGAAATCAAAAATAATGAGTAAAGAAATAGAAGAAAGAATAGAGAGAATTCCCGTCCTGCGCAATTTGGTTCGGCCATTGAAAAAGATAAAGTTGGCTTGGTTGCAAGGAATTTCTTTTTATGATTTGTTGGAATTGTATGGGCTGGGGATTGCGGAAAGCGCTTTTTCTTATCACGCCAGTGCCATTGCGTTCAGCTTTTTTATGGCGTTGTTTCCTTTTGCCTTGTTCATTTTGAATCTCATACCTTACATTCCCATTGAGGGTTTCCAGGCTGATTTCTTGGAGTTTGTAAAAGACGGGGTTCCGCCCAATACGTATGATGCGATTGCGAATATCATCAATGATATTTTGAACAACAGTCATTCTGGATTGCTTTCCACCGGATTTATATTGTCCATTTTCTTGATGGCCAATGGGTTGAACGGTATTTTGGGTGGGTTTGAATCTTCCAAACACGTGCTGATTAAACGAGGTTTTTTGCACCAATATTTTGTGGCATTGGGAATGTCCTTGGTTTTGTCGGTTTTGTTGTTGGTAACCGTGGCGATAATCGTGGTTTTCGAAGTTTTTATCCAAATGACAATGATTCAGGATGTGTTGAGTGATCAGATTCCGTTGATAATTTTAGGACGGTATGCCTTCGTGATTTTGATGATTTTAATCACGATATCCATCCTTTTCAAGTTTGGAACCACCCATGACAAAGACAGTGCTTTTATTTCCATAGGTTCGGTTTTTACGACTATTTTGGTGATTCTGGATTCCTATTTTTTTGGAATTTGGGTCATTCGATTTTCAAAATACAACGAATTGTATGGTTCTATCGGAACATTGTTGATCATGATGTTTTATATTTGGATAAACTGCGCCATTCTGCTTCTTGGTTTTGAGTTGAATGCTTCCATAAAAAAATTGAGGAATAAAAAGAACTCTCATTAATTGATTGCCCAAAGAGAAAATATTTTTTTTGAATCCAAAAAATCCAATTCCCAATGTATTTTGTTGAAGTAATTTTGCCGCTTTCCCTTGCCAAAACGTTTACCTACAGCGTTTCCGAAACCGAGTACCATTACATCAAAAAAGGGATGCGGGTTGCTGTGCCTTTCGGCAAAAGCAAAATCTACACGGCATTGGTTATCGAAACCCATGAAAACAAACCCGCTTTGTACGATGCCAAGGAAATTCACCAAATCCTCGACGAAAAACCCATAGTCACCGAAATTCAAATTGCCCATTGGCGGTGGATTGCTTCCTATTATATGTGTGCCATTGGCGATGTGTATCGTGGAGCCATGCCTTCGGCACTTTTGCTGGAAAGCGAAACCATAATTTCCCAAAAGCAAGACGGATTTGTGGATGAAAGTCTGCTTTCGGACGAAGAATACCTTATTTATGAAGCCTTGCAGCAGCAAAGTTCCTTGAAGGTACAGGATATCATGCATATTTTGAACAAGAAGAATATTTTTCCGGTTATCCAAAAATTGGTGGACAAGAATATTCTGGTACTTCAGGAAGAAGTTCAGGAAACTTATGCCCCGAAACTCGTTCGTTACGTAAAATTGCACTCTAAATATGAATCGAATGAAGGACTGAATGAATTGCTTGAAATTCTTAAAAATGCCAACAAGCAGAAAGCAATTGTCTTGAGCTATTTTCAATTGAGCGCTTCGGAGAAAAAGCCGATTAGTGTCAAAAAGTTGATTGAGGCAGCAAATTCTACTTCAACAATCATAAAAACATTGATTGAAAAAGAGATTTTCGAGGAGTATTACATTCAAGTGGATCGCGTCAATTTCTCGGGAAAAACCAAGGAAGAACAACTCCAGTTGAGCGAAGCCCAGCAAACGGCTTTCGATGAAATTAAAAACAGTTTTATCCAAAAAGAAGTCTGTCTCTTGCACGGAGTGACTTCCAGCGGAAAAACCGAAATATATATAAAACTAATTGAAGAGTATATTAAGAAAGAAAAACAAGTGCTTTATTTGTTGCCCGAAATTGCCCTGACAACCCAATTGGTGGCAAGATTAAGGGATTATTTTGGCAATAAAGTGGCGGTTTATCATTCGAAATACAGCAATAACGAAAGGGTGGAAGTGTGGCAACAAGTTTTGGAACGGTCACCGAAAGCCCAAATTGTCATTGGAGCCAGGTCGGCTTTGTTTTTGCCTTTTTCCAATTTGGGATTGGTTATTGTCGATGAAGAGCACGAACAAACTTTCAAGCAAGTGGATCCCGCACCGCGTTATCACGCCAGGGATGCTTCGATTGTTTTGGCCAATAGTCACAAGGCAAAAGTGTTGTTGGGTTCGGCCACGCCAAGTATCGAAACCTATTATAATGCCCAATCGGGCAAATATGGCTTGGTCGAAATTTTCAAAAGATACGGCAATGTCAGGATGCCTGAAATTGAGTTGGTGGATTTGAAGGACAAATATTTCCGCAAGAAAATGTCGGGTCATTTCAGTGATACCTTGATAGAGAATATTACGACTGCTTTATCTTTGGGCGAACAAGTTATTTTGTTTCAAAACCGTAGGGGATTTTCACCTATTATCGAATGCTTGACTTGTGGTCACGTGCCCCAATGTCCACAATGCGACGTGAGTTTGACCTATCACAAACACAAAAACCAGTTGCGTTGTCATTATTGCGGCTATTCTATGGCTAAACCAACCAATTGTCATATTTGTTCAAGTGTTGATTTGACTACCAAAGGCTTTGGTACGGAACAAATTCAGCAAGAATTGGTCGAATTGTTTCCCAATACCAAAATTGGTCGAATGGATCAGGACACGACTCGGGGTAAATTTGGTTTCGAAAAAATCATCGACAGTTTTAAGAATCGAGAAATGGATGTTTTGGTGGGAACCCAAATGTTGGCCAAAGGATTGGATTTTGACAACGTGAGTTTGGTGGGGATCATGAATGCCGACAACATGTTGTATCATCCCGATTTCAGGGCTTTCGAAAGAAGTTATCAAATGATGACGCAAGTTTCCGGTCGCTCGGGTCGCTCGGAAAAGCAAGGAAAAGTAATCATTCAAACCTACAATCCGGACCACAACACAATTCAGCAAGTGGTGAACAGTGATTATGCGGGAATGTATAAGGAGCAATTGTACGACAGGCAAATTTACCATTATCCGCCTTATTATAAACTCGTGAAATTGACTTTGAAACACCGGGATTTTGACAAGCTCAAAGAAGGCTCGATGTGGTTGTACCAAGTGATGAAGCAAAGTTTTACGATTCCGGTCCTGGGGCCTGAAGAACCACCTATTTCCCGAATCCGCAATGAATACATCAGGACAATAATGGTAAAAATACCGACCAACCAGTCGCTGCAAGGCACAAAAAAAACTATCCAGAAAATACTGAATAGTTTTGAAGCTATTGCGCAATACAGGGCTATAAAAGTAGCCGTGAATGTCGATTTTTATTAGTTGATGGCCAGAGCTCTAACTAAATCTTCTTTTTTGTGTCTGCTCAAAGGAATTTTGGTGATTCCAATTTCGGCAAATCGACTGTTGAAACGTTCCACTTTGTCTATGTTAATAATGTAGGACTTGTGCACCCTGACGAATTTATCTTTTGAAAGGTCTTTTTCGAAAGATTTCATAGTAGAGAGAACCAAGTTGCTGTCGTCTTCGGTCACTACTTTCACATAATCGCCAAAAGCTTCAATCCATTTTATTTTGGAAGTGAAAATCTTTAATTTTTTAAGGTTGCTTTTGATAAAAATGTGTTCCCCGTCTTCTTCATGGGTTTCGGAACGCAACATCTGTAAATCGATGGCTCTTTTTACGGAGGCGTTAAATCTATCAATTGCTATTGGCTTCTGAAGGTAGTCGGTGGCGTCATAATCAAATGCTTTCATGGCATACTCTGCCTTTGAAGTGATGAAGATGATTTGGGGCTTGGTTTTTAAACCATCCAAAAAATCGAAACCACTAATGACTGGCATTTCAATATCTAAAAAGATCAAGTCCACATTGTGTGTGGTCATACACCCTCTTGCTTCAATTGCATTGGAAAAATCACCTATTAAATGTAAGTTTGGGTGATTATTTACTAACTTTGTGATAATCATTCTTTGAATGGAACTATCATCTACAACTACACAATTTAGTTTCATAAATATTCGTTTTTTAAGATTCGGGTTAGTAAAAGTAATTTGTATTTTTCTAAAAACCAAATCTTTATCGGTTTTTTTTGTATTACAACGAATTAAATTCAATTCCGTTTGTTTATTAAAATTAAATGATTACTTTTGCGCCCAATTTAACAATAAATAAATATTTTATGAATCATTATGAAACTGTTTTCATTTTAAATCCCGTTTTATCTGAAGTTCAGGTAAAGGAAACAGTAAGCAAATTTGAAGAATTTCTTACGTCTAGAGGAGCTGAAATGGTGTCTAAAGAGGATTGGGGTCTGAAAAAAATGGCTTACGAAATCCAAAACAAAAAATCTGGTTTTTACCACTTGTTCGAATTTAAAGTATCAGGAGAAGTTCTTATTGCTTTTGAAACTGAATTCAGACGTGACGAAAGAGTTATGCGTTTCTTAACTGTAAGTCTTGACAAACATGCCATCTCTTGGGCTGAAAGAAGAAGAGCGAAACTTAAATCTCAAAAAGCTTAATTATCATGGCAACATTACAACAATCTGCTTCAGGAAAAAAAGACGGAGATATCAGATATCTTACGCCTTTGAACATAGAAACCAACAAAACTAAAAAGTATTGTCGTTTCAAAAAATCAGGTATCAAATATGTAGATTATAAAGATGCTGATTTCTTATTGAAATTCGTAAACGAGCAAGGAAAAATTCTTCCTCGTCGTTTAACAGGAACTTCATTGAAATACCAAAGAAAAGTGTCCGTGGCTGTAAAAAGAGCTCGTCACTTGGCTTTAATGCCATACGTGGCCGATTTATTAAAATAATATAAAAAACAAAAGTTGTTGGTTTTCGGTAAAATGAAACCTAACTTCTATAAACAAGGACAACAACATGGAATTGATTTTAAAAAAAGATGTTCAAAATTTAGGTTTTAAAGACGATGTAGTAAATGTGAAAAACGGATACGGTCGTAACTTTTTAATTCCTCAAGGATTCGCTCAATTGGCTACGCCTTCTGCAAAGAAAGTATTGGCTGAAAACTTGAAACAAAGAGCCCACAAAGAAGCCAAAATCGTTGCAGACGCAAAAGCATTGGCTGAAACTTTGAAAGCTTTGGAAATCAAAATTTTCGCAAAAGCGGGTGGAGAAAAACTTTTTGGATCTATCACTAATATCGATATTGCCGAAGCTTTGGAAAAAGCAGGTCAATCAATCGAAAGAAAATTCATTACTAGCGGTATCGTTAAACGTACTGGTAAATATGCTGCAAGCATCCGTTTACACAGAGATGTAGTAGTGGAATTGGCTTATGAAATTGTTGCTGAAAAAGCATAATTTCTAAAACTATAAAATTAGAATCCCGATGAAAATCGGGATTTTTTTTGTTTAATCTGAATTTATTTCAGATTCTTTAATTTAGATATAATAAGAGCATCTTTATGGAAAAAAGATGCTGAAATAAATTCAGCATATATGAAATATACTCGATTAACCAAAGAACAATTCGAAGAATTACATCAAGAATTTAGTACTTTTCTGGCGACCCAATCCATCGACAAGGCGGAATGGGATACATTGAAAGCAGAAAAACCAGAAGTTGCCGAGCAAGAATTGGATGTTTTTTCGGATTTGGTTTGGGAAGGTGTTTTGGGCAGAGCCGAATATTTGGAGCATTTTTCCAAAAATCATATTTTCCTTTTTC
>JAGNPF010000132.1 GCA_017989775.1 Flavobacterium sp. | reverse complement strand
CAATGGCAAAAAGTTATAAAGAAATCATGAACGACATCACCACTTTCGTGTTTGATGTTGATGGCGTACTGACCGATGGTTCCGTTTTCGTGACCAGCGAAGGCGAAATCCTCAGAACAATGAATATTCGCGATGGTTATGCGATGAAAGCGGCCGTGGAAAGTGGCTACAATATTTGCATTATTTCGGGCGGGAGCAACGAAGGCGTTCGGGTTCGGTTGCGAAATCTGGGCATCACCGACATTCATCTTGGCTGTCCCGACAAGGTGGAAACCTTCAAGGAATATGCAGAACTCCATGGCATCAAGCCCGAACAGGTACTGTACATGGGAGACGACATTCCCGATTATCACGTGATGAAACTCGTTGGCTTGCCCACTTGCCCCCAAGATGCCAGTCCAGAAATCAAGGTCATTTCCAAATACATTTCGCATAAAAATGGCGGAAAAGGCGCCGTTCGCGAAGTCATCGAACAAGTGATGAAAGTGCACGGAAAATGGACTACCCATTTTGACGGAAAACTGGATTAGATTGCAGATTGCAGAATTGTCTTAATACTTAATACTTGATACTTAATACCCAAAATGACACAAACCGTAATTTTTGACATGGATGGCGTAATCGTCGATACGGAACCCGTTCACAGCTATGCCTATTTTCAACACTTTGCCGAATTGAACATTGATGTTTCCAAAGACATGTTCACTTCCTTCATGGGCAATTCCACCCGAAACACTTTTCAGAAACTCAAGGAGATGTTCCCCATCGAGGGGGAAGTCGAGGATTTAATACAAAGAAAGAGAACCCTTTTCAACGATGCTTTCGACAACAAGGAGGATTTGTATTTGATAGAAGGCGTCGAGAAATTGATCCAGGATTTGCACGGCAACGGCATGCAATTGATATTGGCTTCCTCGGCGGCCAAAGTGACCATCGACCGAGTTTTCAGACGATTCGATTTGCACCAATATTTCACCCATATCGTGAGCGGGGAAGATTTCCCCCATTCAAAACCGCACCCGGCCATTTTTGAACATGCCGCGAGTTTGTCGGTGGCACCAAAAGAGAATTGCATCATCATCGAAGACAGCACCAACGGCATCAGGGCAGCCAAAGCGGCCGGCATTTTCTGCGTGGGCTACAACAGCGAAAATTCGAAACTGCAGGATTTGTCTTTGGCGGACGTGGTGGTCAATCATTTTGACGAGTTGAGTTTTGAATTGATTTCCAACTACTAATTTCGAATTATAACTATCCGTGACTAGTCCCATTTAAATGAAATTAGTTGTAGAATGTTTTTTTCGCAACCTAATTCTCTTTATTCTTTGCGTCTCTGCGCCTTTGCGTGAAATTGGCTCGCAAAAGCGCAGAGACGCAAAGTACATTGTTGATTTTGGTATGAATTACGGGACATCTTTTTTCGAATTAAGGATTTATTAACATTTTTGAATCCTTGAATTTGTAATTTTGGACGAAACTAAACTTTAAGCGATGAAAAAAATACTTTTTGTATTGGCCATGATGATAGCCAATTACGTCACCGAAGCCCAAATAAAAACCCCTCAAGCGAGTCCAAAATCGGCCTTGACACAGATGGTGGGTTTGACCAATGTGGAAATCGTGTATTCCAGACCCAGCGCCAGAGGCAGGGACGTGTTCAACAACCTGGTGCCTTTCGGCAAATTGTGGAGAACAGGAGCCAACGAGAACACGACCATCTCCTTTAGCGACGACGTAATGATTGACGGCAAGAAATTGCCCAAAGGAAAATATGCCCTGTACACCAATCCGAGAGCCGACAATTGGGAAATCATTTTCTATGCGGCCACCGACAACTGGGGCAATCCTGAAACTTGGGACGAAACCAAATCTGTTTTGAAAACCACCGTAAAATCGGAACATACGGATCGATTTGTGGAAAGTTTCACCATTGGCATCAACAATCTGGACAACAATTTTGCCCACTTGGAATTGTCTTGGGAAAACACCCTCGTTGCCCTGAAATTTGAAGTTCCGACACAGAAAAACACGATGGCCAACATCGAGAAAACTTTGGCCGGGCCAACAGCCGGCGATTATTATTCTTCGGCACAATATTTTTACCAGTCCAACGGAGACATGGCCAAAGCCCTGGATTACGCAGACAAGGCCTTGGATATGAGCAAGGACAAACCTTTCTATTATTACCGTCTAAAATCGTTGATTCAAGCCAAACTGGGCGACAAATCGGGTGCCATAGAAACGGCCAAACTATCGCTTGCGGCTGCGGAAATAGCCAAAAACCAGGATTACATCAAAATGAACAAAGACAGCATTGCCGAGTGGAGCAAGAAATAACCACCAAAAAAAACACCCAAAAAAACCTGTTTGCCCCAGCAAACAGGTTTTTTTGTTTTTATTCCCCTTGTTCTTCTTTTAAACTCTTTCCAAAGTTTTTATCGACGTTCCGACAAAGTTGTTGTTTTTAAAATTTCAGGAATGACTCAAGCAATGTCTGGAGAAGATTTTTTGCAACGTATTGTCTTTCAAATCACAAGAAACAAAACCTTGGCAAAATTCCAAAAGCCGTATCCACAGGATAGTTTATCTGAAACCATTTTCTATTTTTGGTACTAAACTTGATGAGTACAAGTCAGAATATTTAAACCCACATTTCATGAAAAATAAAGTTATCCTTCTTTTTTCCCTTTTTATGTTGCTGCAAAATAGCGTGGCACAAACCGGCAAAAACATTTTCCCCGATGGAACGCCTATTCCCAACTGGTTTCTCGACGCTTCGAAAATCCCCTTGAAAAGTTTGGGCAAACAATACGTCATCACTTCTTATGGCGCCAAAAAAAACAGCACGGCCATACAAACCCTTGCCATCCAGAAAGCGATTGACCAAGCAGCCAAAAATGGAGGTGGCGTCGTGGTAATCCCCAAGGGAACCTTCTTCAGCGGAGCATTGTTTTTTAAACCCAAAACTCATCTTTATGTATCGGAAGGTGCCGTCTTGAAAGGCTCGAACAACATTGCCGACTATCCAAAACAAGCCTCAAGAATGGAAGGCCAAAACCTGGATTATTTCGTAGCATTGGTCAATGCTTACGGCGTGGACGGTTTTACCATCAGCGGAAAAGGAACCATTGATGGCAACGGACTTAAATATTGGGAAGCTTTTTGGGAACGTCGAAAAGAGAATCCCAATTGCACCAATCTGGAAGTTTCACGCCCTCGTTTGGTTTTTATCTGGAACTCAAACAACGTGCAATTGCAGGATGTCAAATTGCACAATGCCGGTTTTTGGACAAGCCATTATTACAAATGCAATAATGTAAAAATCATCGACCTGCACATTTATTCGCCTTACGAACCCGTTAAAGCGCCAAGCACCGATGCCATTGACATTGACGCTTGTTCCAACGTCTTGATCAAAGGATGCTATATGTCGGTAAACGACGATGCCATCGCGCTCAAAGGCGGCAAAGTCCCCTGGGCAGACAAGGATTCACAAAATGGAGAAAACACCAACATCATCATTGAAGACTGTGAATTTGGATTTTGCCACGCCGCTTTAACAGCCGGAAGCGAAGCCATCCACAACAAAAACATCTTGATGCGAAACTGCGTGGTTAACGAGGCAACCCGTTTGTTGTGGCTCAAAATGCGTCCCGACACACCACAAAAATACGAGTACATCACACTTGAAAACATCAAAGGACAAGCCCACAGTTTGATCTACGTCAAACCTTGGACGCAGTTTTTTGACATGAAAGACCGCAAAGATGCTCCCGTTTCGTATTCGGAAAATATCACGCTGAAAAATATTGACTTGAAATGCGACGTGTTTTTTGACATTGCCATCAACCAATATGTCAAGCTAAAGAATTTTACTTTCGAGAATCTCAATGTGGAAACCAAAAATGCGGCTATCGACAAAAGTATCGTCAACGGATTTACTTTGAAAAATGTGAAAGTGAACAATGTATTGGTGGACTAATTCCAAGCAATGTTTTTAAAAATCAATTTTCCTGAAAAATATTCTTTACATTTACTAAAGTAAAAAACAGAAAATTAATCTTTAAAATTACATACTATGGCCAAAAGTCAAGACGCGAAGAAAAACGTAAAAAAAGAACCTCTTAAAACCGCCAAGGAAAAGAAAGAGGAAAAAAGAGAAAAGAAAAACAGTCCGAAAAGGGATTAGTTTTAGTGTTCAGTGATCAGAATAATAGTGTTCAGTTTCGTATGATACTGAACACTATTTTTTTGTGTAATTATTTTTTTCTGAACACTAAGTACTGAACACTACTTAACTGGAATGTTCTTCAAGATTTCCAAGACAAAATTCCAGAATTTTTGGGACGATTTTATCGAAGCTCTTTCGTCTGGCGAATGGGCTCCTTGAATCGTTGGTCCAAAAGAAATCATGTCCATGTCAGGATAATTGGTTCCCAGAATTCCACATTCCAAACCGGCGTGACAAGCCACCACTTTTGGTTTTTCGTTGTTTTGTTTTTCGTAAACACTCACCAAAACATCCAAGATTTCGGATTTCACGTTGGGTGTCCAACCTGGATACGAACCGGAGAAATTCACTTCGCAACCGCATAATTCAAAAGCGGAACGCAAGGCATTGGCCAAATCAAACTTGGAGCTTTCAACCGAAGAACGCGTCAAGCATCCAATGGAAATTTCACCGTCCTTGATGATGACCCGAGCAATATTGTTGGAGGTTTCCACCAAATTTTCCATATCGGCCGACATTCGGTAAACGCCGTTGTGAGCGGCATAAATCGAACGAAGAATTCCTTCCTGAACGCCCAAATCCATCACTTTTTTCGGCAAATCGCTTTTCACGATTTCGATGCTCAAGTTCGGTTCGGTAGTTTTATATTCGGTTTTGATGTCGTTGATGATTTCCTGCATATCAAAAATATAGGCTTCGTCATACATTCCGGCAACAATCACTTTGGCCACGCTTTCCCTCGGAATGGCATTACGCAAACTTCCTCCGTTAATTTCGGAAACTTGCAAACCAAAATTTTCGAAAGCGTCGAACAACAAACGATTCATTATTTTGTTGGCATTACCCAACCCTTTGTGAATGTCCATACCGGAATGTCCACCATTCAAGCCTTTGACAGTGATTGTGTAACCCACGGAATCTTCGGGAGTTTCCTCTTCGTGATATTCTCTTGTTGCCGTAACATCGATTCCACCAGCGCAACCAATGTCGATTTCGTCGTCTTCTTCGGTGTCCATATTCAACAGGATTTCTCCTTTCAGGATTCCACCTTTCAGGTTC
>JAGNPF010000131.1 GCA_017989775.1 Flavobacterium sp. | reverse complement strand
CTTCGGCATTGTTTCTGCCCGAGCGACGAATTTGTACCGGAACTTGTCCGTCAAAATCGAGCGTGAAAGTAGTTTTTGAATGGGGCAAAATGGATTTGGCCAAATTTACTTCGAGAATCGTTCCCGCCACTTTTGTGTGGGCAATCATTCCGTCTTGTTTGAAGTTGGAAACATTCAAATAACCAATTTCATTGGGTTTCAGGTTTTTGATTCTGCTTTCGATGATTGCTTTTCCTCCAATCTTAAGAGTGTCGACCATTCGTTTATCTGGGTCTTTGATGCTTTGAAGTCGGGCATCCATTTCGCTCCCGAGTTGAAAAGCATTGTTGAACAAATGATAATAAACACGCTTTAAAGTATCGGCCGAATTATTGGTGTAAACCAATTCTTGTGTGCCTTTGTATTGGTAATTTTTCACGTCCATGACAACCTCCATCTTGTAGTTGGCGTGTTGTTGCCAATAGGTTGGATTTTGGGCAAAAAGACTTCCAAAACTCAAGGAAAACAGGGAAAGTAAATAGATTTTTTTCATGTTGGACAAAATAGAAAATGGAAGTACGACAGCACCTCCATTTTAAAATATAAATTTGAATTATTTTTTTTTCGACATTTTTTCGGCCATCAACAAAGCGTTGTAGGCATTTACGATTTTCCCGGATTTTGACAGTTTGCCAAAAGGTCGAACGTCTTCCGCTTTGCCGCCTACGATGACATCTGTTGCAATCGCCACACCTGAATCCATCAAGATTTGTTTTACTTGTTGGGCCGATAATTTGGGGTAATACGAACGGATTAAGGCCGCAACACCGGCAGCATTTGGTGCCGCCATCGAGGTTCCCTGCAAGTATTTGTAGGTGTTGTCGGGAGTTGTGGCGTAGATTTTGACTCCAGGGGCAAAAACGTCAACGTTTAATTTTCCGTAGTTGGAAAACTTGGCGACAACTTTTGTGCCATATTCATAATTCAATGCGCCAATCGTGATTAAATTATCGGCAAATTCAGTCAGTTTGTCTTCGGAATCGTTTGGAAAATTATTTTCGACATCAATGTCTTTTGCGTCATTTCCTGCTGCGTGAACAATTAGGACATCTTTGCTTTCGGCATATTTTATGGCGTCAAAAACCCATTGTTTGTTTGGCGAGAAAGCTTTTCCGAAACTTCCATTGATTATTTTTGCACCATTGTCAACGGCGTAACGGATGCCAAGCGCAATGTCTTTGTCGTATTCATCTCCCATTGGCACGGCGCGAACGGTAAGAATTTCGACATTATTCGAAATTCCGTCACCTCCCAAGTCGTTGTTTCTGGTTTGGGCTACTATTCCGGCAACGTGTGTTCCGTGAAGGCTTCCGCTTAGGTCTCCCGTGACATTGTTGTTTCCGTATTTTGTGTCGGTGATGTCGTTTGGGTTGTCGTTCAAAACCTTTCTAAAGTTGATTTTGGCGTCGTCTCCGTTTAAAAAAGAGTTGTAATTATCCAGTTGTTTTTGAACCGATTTTTTTTCCTCGGCTACAAGCGTTCCACCGGAAAGTATTTTTTCTATGACTTCTTTGCTCTTTTTTATTTCGGGCTCTTGCGAAACAATTGCTTTTAAATCGTCTATGGTGTAAACTGGTTTTCCGAGATGTTTTGCCAAAACGGCATCGCTTTCAATGATGTTTGCCAATGTTTGTTCCGTGCGCGTTTTTGCCTTGGTGCTTTTCTCGAATTGTTTGTCACGGGCTACTTTTGCCATTTGGTAGGTTGCTTCATCAAAAAGATTCTTATTGCCCAAGATTCGGTCAAATTCATAATTCTCTTTGGAAATATCTCCCAGAAAATTCCAACCGTGAATATCGTCGGCATAACCATTTTTGTCATCGTCAATTCCGTTTCCGGCGATTTCTTTTTTGTTGGTCCAAATCACCGGTTTCAAATCGGGATGTTCGATATCTACTCCCGAATCCAGGATTGCCACGATGACTTTTTTTCCTTTTTTGTTTTTCAACAATTCGGCATAAGCCTTGTCAACGCTCATTCCGGGAATGGTGTCGGTTACAATGTCCAAATGGCTCCAACGCTTTAAATCTTTTTCCGCTATTGGCGCTTTTTTGGCAATGTTCAAAGGCGCGCTTATCGCCGTCAATGATGAATTGGTAACTTGTTTTGAAGTGCCACAACTGGCCAAAACCAAAAGGGCAAATGCCGAAAAATAAAGAGGTTTAAAGCAGTTCATATTAAGTTTTTTTGTGGGTTTTTGAATAAAAAAACAAAAATAACTCATTTTGTTACAAAAATTACATTGCCTTAACCTTATTTTAATATTTCATCACAACGAAACACTTCCTTCAAGCGAACTCCCTTTTCGGTTTGTTCCACGGTGATGATTTCGTTGTGGGCATCGTGTTCCAGGAAAAGATAGTAATTGTTTTCGGCTGCGGTGTTCAGGAATTTTGATTTTTCGGGCATCGTCAACAGCGGTCTGGTGTCGTAACCCATTACGTAAGGCAAAGGAATATGTCCAACCGTCGGCAACAAATCCGCCATGAAACAAATGGTTTTGTCTTGATATTGAATCAGCGGCATCATTTGTTTTTCGGTGTGGCCGTCGGCAAAGAAAATTCTGAAACCCAGTTCGGATTTATCCAGCAAATCGGCTTCGGGTCTTTTGATGAAATGCAATTGCCCGCTTTCTTGAATAGGCAAAATATTTTCCGAAAGGAAGGATGCTTTTTCACGAAGATTGGGTTTGGTGGCCCATTCCCAATGGTTTTCATTGGTCCAATATTTGGCGTTTTTGAATGCCAGTTCGTAACCCGTTTTGTCCTTGTTCCATTGCACGCTTCCGCCACAATGGTCAAAATGCAAATGCGTCAAAAACACGTCGGTAATGTCGTCGCGATGAAAACCGTGTTTGGCCAAGGAATTGTCCAAGGAATGGTTTCCCCAAAGCGAATAATAACCAAAAAACTTTTCGGATTGTTTGTTTCCCATTCCGTTGTCTATCAAAATCAGTCGGTTGCCGTCTTCGATGAGCAAACAGCGGGCGGCCAAATCGATGAGGTTGTTTGCGTCGGCAGGATTGGTCTTGTTCCAGATGGTTTTGGGCACAACGCCGAACATGGCTCCGCCGTCGAGTTTGAAATTTCCGGTTTCTATGGGGTACAGTTTCATTTTTTATTTATATTTTTAAAGTGTCAATTCGTGACTGCAATTTAAGGAATTTCCCTGCCGGATAGTTATGAATAAGGTTTTTCTATTCCATTATAGTTATAAAAATGTTATTGGTTATGCAAAAAGATTTTTATGCACTATCTTTGCGGTTAATTTAGACAAAATCAAAATAAGTATGATAAAAGTTTCTGATACAGCCAAAAAGAAAATTATCGATTTGATGAAAGAGGATGGTTTTGATGCTGCAGTCGATTATGTGAGAGTGGGCGTGAAAAGCGGCGGATGCTCAGGTTTGTCTTATGATTTGAAGTTTGACAAAAACAAGGGCGATGACGACAAGATATTCGTGGACAACGACATAATCATTGCCGTCGAAAAGAAATCCTTTTTGTATTTAGCCGGAACCATCTTGGAATTTTCAGGCGGATTAAACGGAAAAGGCTTTGTTTTTAATAATCCAAATGCGAGCAGAACTTGTGGTTGCGGAGAATCTTTCTCACTCTAGAATTCAAGAAACCCGGATTTTAAAACAATCAGGGTTGAACCAATAATAAATAAATTATGTCAAAATACACCGAAGACCATTTAAGAGCCGAACTCGAAACCAAGGAATACGAGTACGGATTTTATACCAATATAGAATCGGATACCTTTCCTATTGGCTTGAACGAGGATATTGTTCGCGCCATTTCCCTAAGAAAAGAAGAACCACAATGGATGACCGATTGGCGTCTTGAGGCTTTTCGTGCTTGGGAAAAAATGATCGAACCTGAATGGGCGAATGTACATTATGAAAAACCTGACTTTCAGGCTATTTCTTATTATTCTGCTCCAAAAGCAGTTGATCCCAATAAAACTTTGGACGATGTAGATCCAGAACTTTTGGAAATGTACAAAAAGTTGGGAATCTCGATTGACGAACAGAAAAAAATGAACAACGTTGCGATGGATATTGTGGTCGATTCGGTTTCAGTAGCCACGACTTTCAAGAAAACTTTGGGCGAAAAAGGAATCATTTTTATGAGTATTTCCGAAGCCATCAAAGAACATCCAGAATTAGTTCGCAAACATTTAGGCACTGTTGTTCCTCAAAAAGACAACTTTTATGCCGCCTTGAATTCGGCCGTTTTCTCCGATGGAAGTTTCTGTTATATTCCAAAAGGCGTTCGTTGTCCAATGGAATTGTCCACTTATTTCCGTATCAATCAAGCGGGAACAGGGCAATTCGAAAGAACATTATTAATTGCCGATGAGGGTAGTTATGTTAGTTATTTAGAAGGTTGTACGGCTCCAAGTCGTGACGAAAACCAATTGCACGCCGCGGTTGTGGAACTTATTGCAATGGAAGATGCCGAAATCAAATATTCGACCGTTCAAAACTGGTATCCTGGAAACAAAGAAGGAAAAGGTGGTGTTTTCAACTTCGTGACCAAAAGAGGATTGTGCGAGAAAAATGCCAAAATTTCTTGGACACAAGTAGAAACCGGTTCAGCTGTAACTTGGAAATATCCATCGGTAATTTTAAAAGGAGATAATTCTGTAGGTGAATTTTATTCGATTGCCGTAACCAACAATTTTCAACAAGCCGATACGGGAACCAAGATGATCCACCTTGGGAAAAACACCAAATCGACTATTATTTCCAAAGGAATTTCTGCCGGAAAATCACAAAATAGTTACAGAGGACTGGTAAAAATTGGCCCAAATGCCGACAATGCAAGGAACTTTTCGCAATGTGACTCCTTGTTGATGGGGAACAAATGCGGGGCACACACTTTTCCATATATCGAAAGTAAAAATCCATCGGCCAAAATAGAACACGAAGCCACAACGAGTAAAATTGGCGAAGACCAAGTTTTCTATTGCAACCAACGCGGAATTCCAACCGAAAAAGCCATCGCCTTGATCGTAAACGGTTTCAGTAAAGATGTTTTGAACAAATTACCGATGGAATTTGCCGTGGAAGCACAAAAATTATTGGAAATTTCGCTGGAAGGTTCGGTGGGATAATTAAATAGATTATAAATGCCAAAATTATTTGAATATTTCGGATTGATTTTAATGTTCTATTCTAATGAACACGAACCAATTCACGTTCACGTGATTTATAATGAATTTGAAAGTAAAGTTGATTTCATTA
>JAGNPF010000130.1:3957-5308 GCA_017989775.1 Flavobacterium sp. | reverse complement strand
CCGTTCCCGTGGATGAAAAAGGAAGAATCCGAATTGACGATTGGGAAATGCGTGAGGATGTTCAAGAAAAAGTGGCCACTTTGTGGAAACAAGCCACAACGGAAAGTTTGCCTGAAATTGGAGATTTGGAAGGATACAGAATTGATTTTCTGAACCTGTTCGGATTTGAATTGGAAGGCGTGGATTACAAGGCGGACACCAACGAAATGGTTGGGATTGCCAGTATCGCTTAACAAGCAAAAACTCTTAAAAATATACTAATATTGAGAAACCATCACGTTCTTCGTGGTGGTTTTTTTATGGATAAAGTTTATCTTTGTTAAAATTTTTGAATAAAACTGTTGCACCTATACTATACGTTTATGTTGTTTTCTTTAATTATACCTGTTTACAATCGTCCTGATGAAGTGGATGAACTTTTGGAAAGTTTGGCCCAACAAGATTATACCGAGAATTTTGAAGTGGTAATAATCGAAGACGGTTCTTCCTTGCGATGTGACGACGTGGTTCGCAAATATGCGGGTAAACTGCATTTGTCGTATTGTTTCAAAGAAAATTCAGGCCCGGGAGATTCCAGGAATTATGGAATGAGAAAAGCAAAAGGGGATTATTTCATTATTTTCGATTCGGATTGCATTATTCCACCCAATTATTTGACCGAAGTTTCCAAGGTGTTGACAGCAAATTACGTGGATTGTTTTGGTGGGCCGGACAAGGCATTGGACAGTTTTTCGGATATTCAAAAAGCCATCAATTTTGCAATGACTTCCTTTCTTACCACCGGTGGTATTCGTGGCGGTTCGGAAAAAATAGACAAGTTTCAACCCCGAAGTTTCAATATGGGATTGTCCCGAAAAGCCTTCGAAGCCTCCAATGGTTTCGGGAATATCCATCCCGGCGAAGATCCTGATTTATCCATAAGATTGTGGAATTTGGGTTTTGAAACCCGACTGTTTTCCAAAGCATTCGTTTACCATAAGCGAAGAATCGATTGGGAAAAATTTACCGTTCAAGTCAATAAATTTGGAAAAGCCAGACCGATTCTCAATAGCTGGTATCCTGAGCACAGCAAGCTTACTTTCTTCTTTCCCACTGTTTTCATGATTGGATTGTTTTTTGCGGTGGTTTTACTGCTTTTTAATTTCGATTTATTGCTTCAATTGTATTTTGTGTACTTTTTGGCACTTTTTTTGGTGTCCACTTACCAGAATAAAAGTTTTAAAATTGGAATTTTGTCCATCAAGGCGGTTTGGAAACAATTTTATGGTTATGGAACGGGTTTTTTGGAATCCTTCATCAAAATCATCATTCTGAACCAAAAACCGGAAGAAGCATTTCCAGAGTTGTTTTT
>JAGNPF010000130.1:0-3857 GCA_017989775.1 Flavobacterium sp. | reverse complement strand
TTGGAATTTTGTCCATCAAGGCGGTTTGGAAACAATTTTATGGTTATGGAACGGGTTTTTTGGAATCCTTCATCAAAATCATCATTCTGAACCAAAAACCGGAAGAAGCATTTCCAGAGTTGTTTTTTAAAAAATAATATGACAAAAATAATTGGATTGACGGGAGGCATTGGCAGTGGAAAAACCACGATTGCCAATCATTTTATGGCAGCTGGCATTCCGGTTTACATTGCCGATGACGAAGCTCGAAAAATCACGCAGTCGGCCGCAATTATTGATGAAATACGAAAAATATTTGGAACGGAAATTTTTGAAAACGGTATTTTGAACCGCCAAAAACTGGCTGAAATAGTGTTCGACAATCCAGACAAACTAAAACTACTCAACGGCATCATCCATCCCGCCGTAAAAAAACATTTCGAGAATTGGGTCTTGGATCACAAAAATAATTCATTCGTTATTTATGAAGCCGCCATTTTATTTGAAAGCGGGAGTTATAAGAATTGTGACAAAATAATAACGGTGACTGCGCCATTGGAAACAAGGATTCAAAGAGTGATCGAGCGCGACAACACCAGTCGCGAACATGTTTTGAAACGAATGAACATGCAATGGGACGATAATCAACGCATTGCCAAAAGTGATTTTGTTGTTGAAAACATCGACCCCAAAACTGCCGAATCTGAAGTGGGTGAAATTCTTAAAATTTTGAAGAATTCATAGTTTGAATCTAATTTGTTAATCTTGGGTTAATTTATTATTATTTATACTGTTAAAATACTAAATTTGTATCGATGAATAAAATGTTTTTTAAAATACTGGTGCTGCTAATGAGTTTGTCCTTGATTGGGATAATTCTGGTACAAGTTTATTGGTTCAAAACCTCATTTCAAAATAACGACGAGCAGTTTAAATATCACGTCAAGCAGGTTATGGGGAATGTGGCCACCAAGCTTCAACAGCAAGAAGCATTCACCTTTATCGATAAATACAACAAGTTTAAGGACAGCACGGGCAAAGTGCCTCAAAGAGATGATTTACTGGAGTTTTATTATGTTCAAAAGAATCATAGAACGAATGAAACCATTGTATATTCAAGCAGTATAAAAACAGAAGATTACGATATATCTTCGACGTTCTTTGATAAAAAATTGGACAGTGTAAAGTTTAAAAGCTTTAATTCCAAGCGAATTACGGAAGTTTACAGCAACAATAAAATAGATAATTCCAGCATTCAGCATAATTTGGTTCCAGACGTAAAGACCGAAAAGTCGGGAAGTTTGGATGTTTTGGACAACGCCCAGTTTGAAATTTTCTTCAAGGACATTGCCTCGACAATGCCCATCCAAGAGAGGGTTTCAAAAGAAGCTTTGCAAAAATTATTGAAAAAGCAATTGGAAGAATATGGCGTAAATACCCGATTCGAGTTTGGAATTTACAGCAACAGTTTGGCTACCAAGGTGAAATCAGATGGGTTTAGGTATGATAAAAACAGTACTTATTCCATTCCGGTTTTTTCGGACAATGAAGGAAACAACAAATACCAATTATTGGTTTCGTTTCCCCAAAAGAAGAAGTTCCTGCTCACGGATTTGATGGGAATAACCTTGCTGTCCATCATTTTTACGCTGATAATCATTATTGCTTACACAAGCGCTTTGAACCAGTTGATTCGTCAACGGCATATATCTGAAATCAAATCCGATTTCATCAACAACATGACACATGAGTTCAAAACGCCGATTGCCACCATAAATTTGGCTTTGGATGCCATAAAAAATCCAAAGATTATTGAAGACAAGGAAAAGGTGTTGAAGTATCTCCAGATGATCAAAGACGAAAACAAGCGAATGCACGCCCAGGTGGAAAATGTGTTGCGAATTTCAAAATTGGAGAAAAAAGAATTGAACATAAGCAAGGAACCTACCAATATTCAAGAGGTTATTGACGATGCCGTGGAACACGTAAGCTTGATATTGGAAGACAGGCAAGGAACGATTGACAAGCATTTCAATGCAGAAAGAACCAGCGTTTTGTTGAATGAAGTTCATTTTATAAACGTGATTGTAAACATATTGGAGAATGCCATCAAGTATTCTCCCAATGTTCCGAAAATTGACATTTACACGGAAAACATAAAAGATTTTCTGGTACTCAAAGTGAAAGACAACGGAATAGGAATGAGCAAAATAGCCCAAAAACGAGTTTTCGAAATGTTTTATCGAGAACACACGGGCGATTTGCATGACGTAAAAGGGCACGGTTTGGGCTTGGCTTACGTAAAAAAAATCATTGACGACCATAACGGTCAGATTTTTGTGGAGAGTGAAAAAGGGAAAGGAAGTACCTTCATAATAAAAATACCATTAATAAATTAAGATATGGAAAATGTAAATAAAAGAATACTTTTGGTTGAAGACGACTTGAATTTTGGAGCTGTTCTAAAGGACTATTTGATGCTGAATGATTTTGATGTCACCTTGGCAAAAAACGGTATGGAAGGTTTTGAAAAATTCAAAAAAGATACCTATGATTTGTGTATTTTGGACGTGATGATGCCTTATAAAGACGGATATACTTTGGCCAAAGAAATCAGGGAAAAAAATCAAGAAGTGCCCATTATTTTCTTGACGGCAAAATCCATGAAGGAAGATGTCTTGAAAGGATACAAGGCCGGTGCCGATGATTATTTGAACAAACCCTTTGATTCCGAGGTTTTGTTGATGAAAATTAGGGCCATTATTCAAAGAAAATCTTCTGCAACCCAAGCCGAACCGGTACAGTTTGAGTTCAATGTGGGTAAATTTCACTTGAATTCCAAACTTCGATTCTTGTCTTTTGGTGACGAAGAGCCGGTGAAATTGTCGCCTAAAGAAAATGAGTTGTTGAAAATGTTGATTCTTCACGAAAATGATTTGATGCCAAGGGAATTGGCCTTGACCAAAATCTGGAGAGACGACAACTATTTCACTTCCAGAAGTATGGACGTGTATATCGCCAAATTGAGAAAATACCTGAAATCAGATTCCAATGTGGAAATTTTGAACATCCACGGAGAAGGTTTTAGATTGGTGGTAAAAAAATAACACCAATTGTCAGGATTTAAAAAGGCTTCGAGAAATCGAAGCTTTTTTGGTTTTATGCTATTTTGATTTTAAGGTTTCCATTCGATTTTCAAATCTTTTATCAAAGTCGCTCCGCTGTCAATGGTTCCCGTGTGTTGAAAACTGATTCCTCCAAAAGAATTTGGAACAATTTCGGCTTCAAGATACACTGATTTTAATACTTCCATGGGATAGTTTTCGGAAAAATAATCGAGCGTGTTTTTGGCTTGAACCAGAAGTTTATTGTTTTTTATTTCAAGGCTAATGACACAATTGGGGCGATAACAAGAGGTGGTTACGGACTTGCTAATTGGGGTAGCCACTCCATTTTCATATTTCATAATGATAAAATCGACGGCATCGCTAAATTTGGTGGTGCGAATGATTCGAAGCGCATAGCCGTTCATTTCTTTGGTATCCATTTTAATTCCAATGTCCATATATTGGCTTCTGGCACTGCTGAATCCTTGTCCGGCAGTCTTGGCAGGAACGGCCGTGAAACTTATTTTCATTTCGCCAAAAGTACTTCCAACAGGAGTATATCGCATTCTGGCTCCTTTTGAAGCTTGGACAAAACCCACATCATTGGCGGCACCGTTTTCGCCTTTGCCATAATACCAAGGGTTTTTGCTGTTGTCGCCAGTCCAATTGTGTTCCTTGGTGTCGGCAGGAGCAAAGCTGTCGAGTGTCCAAAATCCGGGCAGAATTTCGGGTTGGTATTTGGCCGACATATTTTCGAAATTTGGAACCAAG
>JAGNPF010000129.1 GCA_017989775.1 Flavobacterium sp. | reverse complement strand
GCTGTAGATTGTACTGATATCAATAATCTAGCAGGAAAATACAGAGCGGGGTTTGGAACTCCATTCGATTTGTCTGACATTGCCGATAATGCTTTGTTGGATAAAGACAAGATTACTCATGTAAAAATAATTGATGTTATTGGCACCATTGATCCTTTGTATGCTTCCCATGATAGTTTCGGCAATATTATAAACGAACCCTATTCAACACCTTTTCCGTCAGGAGGGTTTGATTTGAGTGGTGTGGGCGTGATTAACCAGAAAGTTTTAGGGGTTAGCGATTTTGATGCTGCTTCTTTGGTGTTGTATCCAAATCCAACTACGGATATTGTGTATCTTACCATTGAGCAGGAAGCGTCAATCGTGATATACGATCTTTCGGGAAAAATCATAAAAAAACTTCCCAAGTCGAACTATAAAGAGATTCCCGTATCTGATTTGAATCCTGGAATCTATTTGTTTGAAGTAACTGTTGAGGGTAAAAAAATAGCGAAAAGAATAGTTGTGCACTAATTATTCTGAATGCATAAAAAAGGAAGCCGTTTCAAATTCTGTTTTGAAACGGCTTCTTTTTTGTTTTTATAAGTTTTTATTCCAAAGCTTTCAACAAACCTTCGGGAGCTTTGTCAAGATACATTTGGTTTTGGATGCCGTTTATGGATTTCGAGTCGTTAAAATATTCCAATTGAATTCCTGGAGTGGATTGTTTCATTCTGGCTGTCCCCGTAATTTTGCCTATGGCTAGACTCAATAAAGGCTCTGTCGGACTACCAAGAACATCAAGATTGCTTACCGTTTCTTTTAATGTAAAGTTGGGATCCAACCCACTTTGATAATCTCCGAAACCTGCCGAGTTGACGATTTTCAAGACGATAGGCTGCATGGCATAGCGATGGTTTGGATTTCTTTTCTCTTTACCAAAAGTAGGGGAGTCGTATAAAGTAACTGAACCCACGTTTTTTCCCTTGGTTACATCGCCAATTTGAACAACGCCAATATGGGGTTTCAATCCGTTAATCACCAATTCACTGGCTGAAGCCGTATTTGTCGAGGTTAGAATGTAAATCTTGGTCATGCCAACACTGTTTATGGCTGTAGTTCCCATTTTGTCGGTAAATAAATTCTTCAATGATTCCGGATCGTTGGCTGCAAAATAAGATTCGATTTTGTCGTTCCATTGTTGTTTTGCAAACACCTGTCCCGTAAATTGTCCCGTAATCATGCTTGCCAATCGGGTAGCAGTTTGAATGGAACCTCCACTGTTGTATCTTAAATCAAGAACCAAATCGGTAATTCCCTGCGATTTTAGTGCTCCAAAAGCATTGTTTAATTGTGTGTCGTAATTGGCATAGAAACCATTGTACATCAAGTATCCAATTTTATGGGAACCGGAAACAATTACTTTGTTGACCAAAATAGGGTTTTCGTCCAATATGGTTTTCGTCAAAGCCACTGTTTTTCCGTTTGGCGTAATTGCGCCTCCATTATAATCGGCAAGATTTAAGGTATAGTCGTTGTTTGAGCCGAACAACAAGGCTTGGTAATTGCTTAGGCTAAGTTGAGTTCCATTTACGCCGGTAAAGAAGTCTCCTCGTTTGATGTTTTTAGTTGATGCATCCGAATTTGCAATAATGTAGCGTACCACTCCAAAAATCTCATCAGAATTTTCACGTTTGTATAAAATATAATCCACGCCGTTATTATTCGTGGTTCCTTGAAGTTGTCCTTCCAGTTCCAAATAGTCATCCACTATCCAACTGAATCGATCCACGGCTTCTGCAGCAGGATTAAGACTTGCGGGCTTGTACAATAGACTTTCGAATAAATTTTCGGGTTGTGGATAGCCTGACAAAAAAATGTTCAACTGGGTTTGGGTTTTAAATTTGTCGTCGGCCAAATTAGGTACATCGGCTTGCCATAAATAGTAAAGATTCAGTCCTTTCCAGATAAAATCATTTACTTCCAAATATGCGGGTGCGCCTATATCGTCATTGTCCTGACAACTTTGAAATCCAAAAACGACTAAAAAGAAGATGATTATGAGTTTGAATTTTGTTGTCATAATTGGAGGTTTTACCATAATAAACGTAAAAATACCAACTTTAGTTTTATTTTATGGACTTTGTGATGAAAATAAGTTAGATTCGTCATAATTTTAGACTGTTTAATAAACTTCGGCTAGAACCAAAATAAATTTGTGGCGTTGATGGTTTCTTTCGAATGCAAAAAATCAATTTCTTATGGATAAAACTGAAAAAGAAGCACTCATCCAGGTAAGTTCGATTAAATCCAGAAAACAAAATTTGGTATGGTTTTCCGTTATTGCTTCGTTCTTTGTTTTGTTGGGTATAAGTGTATTTGGTTATTTGAATTATGGTGATCCCAAACCAAACCAAAACCTTGGAACTTATGATGATCCCGAAGTTGCTTTCAAGGAAACGCAAAAAGCATTGTTAATTTTGTCCACCCATCTGAATGTTGGCATGGAAAGTGTACAGTATATTCAAGAATACGATCATTCAAAAAATTTAATTTTTAAACCACAATAATCAAAATGAGAAAATTGATACTAACAGTAGTGATGGCATTAGTTTCCAATGCGTTTTTTGCACAGTCGGGTTTCGAGAAATACGATGGACAGGACGGGGTGACATCGGTAGTTGTCAACAAGAAAATGTTCCAAATGATGGGAAGCGTCAAGGTGGATGCCAATGACAAGGAAACCCAGCAATATTTGAACTTGATGAAGAAGTTGGACAACCTGAAAGTGTTTACCACCACCAGCACGAAGATTGCAGCCGATATGAAATTATCTGCCGACAAGTATATGAAAACTGCTGGTTTGGAAGAGTTGATGCGGGTAAACGAGAGCGGCAAAAATGTCAGGATTTGGGTAAAATCGGGATCGACCGATACTCGGGTCAAGGAACTTTTGATGTTTATCGAAAATGCAAGCAAGCAGGACGAAACCGTATTGATGTCGTTGACCGGAGATTTTGAGCTAAGCGAAGTGGCCGTCCTTACCGACAAAATGAAGATTCCCGGCGGCGATGATTTGAAAAAAGCAACCAAGGGGAAGCAATAAAAGTGTTTTCTTTCCATAAAAAAAAGCCTCGATTGAGGCTTTTTTTGTGTCTAGATTCTTTCGTTAATCAATTTGTTGTACAAATCGATGCTTTTTGTTGAAATTTGGGCTATTTTGTATTTTTTGAACAGCCTATCGAAGTATAATTTCGATTTTTGGAAATCCCTGTCTTTGTAGTAATAGATTCCCATGTATTCCAGCATTTCAATCGATTCATACCCTTTTTGGATGACTCTTTCGTAGGTGGCATGCACGTCAACCTTGGCGTATTTTTTCTTGCTGATGGTGTCGTAATAAATGGTTTGGGAAAAAGCGGAGGACAGACCAAACAGTAAAAAGAAAATTACAAGTAATCTTGGTAATTTCGTTTTTGATGGAGTTGTCGTTTTTCTCATATTTGTACTACTTATTTTGATATTGGATAGCCAATTTACGGAATAAAAATTAATACGCAAATTTAATGGTTGTATTTTTGGGAATAATTCATTTGCGCGCTTGTGTTGTAAGTATTTTTTTCTTGATTTGGGTGATTTGTGTTGGTATTGATTGACAGTGAGTTGCGGTATTGCTTCGTGTTTTGTGGGTTAGCGATTTTTTTGGGGTTATTTGGAATCCAAATCTTGAACTATCATCCGGGGTTGTCAAAAAAAAAAAGGATTTGTCCTGAACCATTTTTCAGTACATTACTATCATTTGTTATTTGGAATTTGCTATTTGGAATTTGTCATTTGGAATTTGTCATTTACTTCTTCTTCCAGTTGGTCTGCGGCAGAAATCTGGTCCAGGATGTTGGTTTGGTTGGGTGAAACGTAGTTTTTTGTTTCAGGGGTGATTTCTTTCTTGAAAAGAAGGTCCAGGGCATTGTACAGTTTCAACAGCACGTCCCGATCCGCTTTTTCAATCTCCAAGGCGGTGTTGAAATTAAAGACGTAATTGTTCGAATTGCGGACTTCCACTTTTATCGTTTTTGGAGTGATTTTAAATTTGACTACATCCATGTCGTTCTTGTTTGGTATTTGTTATGCAAATAAAGGAAATGAATACGAAGATATAAACAATTCATCACAAATAATTTAATTCAAGCTTCGATATTCATTGGGAGTTTGCCCCACTCTTTGCTTGAACAGTCGTGAAAAATGTTGTGGGTATTTAAAACCCAATTCATACGCAATTTCGTTGGCGGTTTTATTGTTGGCCAAAATTTGATTTTTGATGAAGTTTTATGGGGTGTCAATGGTTTTGAAATCAGTAAATTACTTCTTTTGTTGTTTTAGAAATTTGAAAAATACAAGGTCAAAAAAACCGCCTCAAAAATGCTGAGGCGGTTGATTAAGTAAAAGAAAACTACTTTTCAAGCAATAATGGTTTGCCGCTAATTTTGAAACGGCCGCTCTGGTTGTCTTTGGAACCATCGGGTTGTTTTCCACCCACTGAAACGGTAAACCATCCCGGTTCCACGACACGTTGGTCTTTGTCGTTGATCAAGGAGAGTTGTCTTGGCGTGATGGTGAAACGAACCGTCTTGGTTTCTCCTTTTTTAAGGTGAATGCGTTCAAAGCCTTCCAATTGCACGATTGGGCGCGGTGTGGAGGCTTTTTCGTCTTTTAAATATAATTCAGCTACTTCGTCTCCGTCACGGTCGCCAGTATTGGTAATGTCAACCGATATTTCAAAATCTTTTTCAGAGCTGATATTGGCAGGAATTTGAAGATTACTGTATTTGAATTTGGTATAACTTAATCCATATCCAAAAGGATAAAGCGGTTTCTTGTCAAAATAACGATACGTTCGGCCTTTCATGTCATAGTTTTCAAAATCGGGAAGCTGGTTGACCGATTTGTAATAGGTAACCGGCAATCGACCTGCGGGATTGTAGTCGCCAAAAAGTACGTCTGCAATGGCATTACCGCCTTGTTGCCCCGGATAGCCAGCCGTTAGAATGGCAGGGACGTTGTCATTGGCCCAATTGATGGAAAGCGCACTTCCGTTGATTAAAACCAGGACAACCGGTTTTCCCGTGGCAACCAGCGCTTTCATCAATTCTTCCTGATTGGCTGGCAAGTCAAGACTGGTACGGTCTCCACCATCAAAACCATCGGCTTCCACCTTCATTTCTTCGCCTTCCAGACGTTCGTTCAATCCCAATACCAGTACTACGGCATCCGCCTGATTGGCTACCTGGACGGCCTGCTGTAACACGTTTTCTTGTGGTTCGGCCCACAAT
>JAGNPF010000128.1 GCA_017989775.1 Flavobacterium sp. | reverse complement strand
GGCCAAACCCTTTGGAATGGAATAGCCCTGAAATACCAGGAAGGCGTTGACGAAGTCGCAACAATGCAATCGACTTGGAACAAAATGGGCAACTATGTGGACGAAACGCGATTCAAGGAAGTTCAAATGCTGTTGAACATCCAACACAAAGAAGCCAAATGGTGGCGAGATGCCTGCCTGTTGTATTTTCAACAATTTTCAGGAAAGGAATTACCTAAAGGAGTTGAAAAACCAACACAAACTTTGGAACATTTCAAGTCCTTGAAATTTCCATTTGCGCCGGGGAACAATTAAAATTCAATAAAGCAAAATTCCATCGTTTTACTTTGCAAGACATCAAAATGAACGATTTGTGAAGAAAGAAAATATAGACTATATAAACAATGGCATTTTAAACAAAACATAATTTTTTACAAAACCAAAAAATGAAAATAAACAAACTATTTGCAATAATCGCAACAACAACTTTAATCAGTTGCGGAGGTGCCGATGACAGTCCGACCACAAGTCCAAGTCCGGCTCCAAAGACGACCACATTAAAAGCAGCCGCCACGTTTCCTATCGGAAATATTGTTTCTGCAAGTAGATTATCCGGTTCCGATGCCAATTTCACCACTTTATTAAATAAAGAGTTCAACAGCATCACGGCAGAGAACGACATGAAAATGGGCGCAATGTTTACCGGACCAAACACCTATGATTTCAGCAAAGGAGATGCCATTGTTGCCTATGCCAAAGCAAATGGATTAAGGGTTCATGGACACGCCTTGGTTTGGCATGCATCAATCCCGAATTGGCTGAAAAATTTCACGGGAACAGATGCTGAATTCGAGGCACAAGTCAAAGGATACATCAAAGCTACCGTGGCACATTTTGCCCTTGCCAAAACGACTGATGGCAAACCCGTCGTGGCAAGTTGGGATGTAGTCAATGAAGCCTTTACAAGCGAGGCTCTCGCCGGTCCATTTTATGCCAAACTAGGACCAGACTACGTTGCCAAATGCTTCAGTTGGGCAAAAGAAGCCAATGCCGATGTAAAATTATTCTACAATGATTATAATTTAGACAGCCAAACATCAAAAGTTACCAGCGTGGTCGACATGGTGGCCGATTTCAAAAAAAGAGCCATTCCGATAGACGGAATTGGTTCCCAAATGCACATAGGTTATTCGTATCCCGACATAATGACAATAAAAAATAATTTAACACCTCTTGTGGGAACCGGCTTATTAATTCATTTCTCGGAACTGGACATGTCCGTCAATAGAGATTTGGCATTGACTACTTTTACGACAGAAAGATCGAATGCCCAAAAAGAAAAGTATAAAAACATAGCTGGATTGTACAAAACAATTCCAGCCGCGCAAAGATTTGGAATTACGTTTTGGGGAGTTAGGGACAATGACTCTTGGCTAAGAGGTTGGCCCGTCAAAACGGATTATGAATGGCCATTATTATTCGATTCCAATTATGGTTACAAACCTGCCTACACTGGATTTTTTGAAGGATTAAAATAACTAAACAAAACATAAATAAAATATGAAATTAACCAAAACCCTATTATTTCTAATGACTGCAACACTTGCGTTAAGTAGTTGCAATTCTGTCCCAAAAAAAACTGGCACAACAGTTTCTCTTAAAGATGCATACGCAAAAGATTTCTATATTGGAACTGCATTGGACACCAATCAAATCATGGAAAGAGACCCAATGGTTTCCAGTTTGATTGCAAAAGAATTCAACAGCATCACTCCAGAAAACTGCATGAAATCGATGTTTTTACAACCCGAAAAAGATAAATTCGATTTCAAAATGGCAGATAAATATGTTGCTTTTGGAGAAAAAAACAAAATGTTCATTCACGGTCACACACTAATATGGCACAGTCAGTTACCTAAATGGATGTCCCAAATAAAAGACAGCCTGACCATGGCAACAGCCATGAACAATCACATTACTACCGTCGTTGGGAATTACAAGGGAAGAATCCACTCCTGGGACGTGGTCAATGAAGCTTTGAATGAAGATGGAACCTTACGAAAATCCGTGTTTTTGAATACCTATGGAAAAGAATATTTGACAAATGCGTTCAAATTGGCCGCCAAGGCAGACCCCAAAACCGACTTGTATTACAACGATTATAACTTGTGCAATGCCAAAAAACGAGAAGGAGCCATAGAATTGGTAAAAAATCTACAAAAAAATGGTGCAAAAATTGATGGTGTGGGCGAACAAGGGCATTGGAACCTCAACTCTCCTTCATTGGATGAAATCGAACAAACCATACTTGATTTTTCTGCCCTAGGCGTAAAAGTTGCCATTACGGAATTGGACATTAGCGTTTTGCCTAGTCCATGGGATGTTGTTGGTGCCGACGTCAATCAAAAATCCGAAGCAAACGAGAAGATGAATCCTTATCCAAAAGGCCTTCCGGAGGACATAAAAATCCAATTGGCAGCACGCTACGAAGCCATTTTTAAATTATTCATCAAGCATCAAGACAAAATCAGCAGGGTTACCCTTTGGGGAGTTAATGACGGACAATCTTGGCTCAATGATTGGCCGATAAAAGGAAGAACCAACTATCCGTTACTTTTCGATCGCGAATTCAAACCCAAAGAGGCCTATAACAGCGTAATGAAACTAAAAGAAGTAAAAAGATAGCACTTCCTGTTTTTTGTTTTCAAAAATCATGATTTTATATTAAATATCTGAAAATAAAACAAATTAATTAAACATGGATTTGTCAATAATAAACTTTTACAATACATTTACACAACCGATTGTATATCGAGAATTAGACTGTTAAAAATTCCGTGTATTGCCATTTAATTTAATCTAAACTGACAAAACCATTCAAAAAAAAATTGCAATTTATATATTAAAAATTAACCCAAAAAAATGAATTCCTTTTCCCAAAAACTATCCGTAAAAGAAAAAATTGGATATAGCCTTGGTGACCTAGCTGCCAACTTAGTATTCCAGACCCTGATGACCTATCTTGCCTATTTTTATACGGATATATACGGATTATCTCCCACACACTCCTCTATAATAATGCTTGTAGTTGGATTTATTGCAGCCTTTATTTTTAACCCAATTATTGGCGCCATCGCCGACAGGACAAATTCTAAATGGGGAAAATTTCGCCCTTGGATTTTATGGACTGCTGTTCCACTAGGAGTCATTGCATTATTGGCTTTTACAACTCCTGATTTTTCATATCAAGGAAAAGTAATTTATGCTGTAGTAACTTATTCTCTTTTACTACTATTATACGCTGCCAATAATCTACCTTATTCTGCATTGAGTGGTGTAATTACTGGAGATATGTCTGAAAGAAATAGTCTTTCTTCTTATCGATTTGTGGCGGTGATGTTTGCTCAATTCTTTGTACAGGTATTTATGCTTGGTTTAATTAAAAGTGCTGGAAATGGAGACAAAGCTATTGGTATCGAAAAAGTGATGACTGTTTTGGCTATTGTTGGAACAATTATGTTATTAATTACTTTTTTAACAACCAAAGAACGTATCATACCAAAACCAGAACAAAAATCAAGCGTTATAGAAGATTTAGGTGATTTAGTAAAAAACAAACCTTGGTTGATTATGCTAACACTTACACTGTTAGTTTTCACTACATTAGCAATGAAAGGTGGATCATATATCTATTATTTTGAAAACTATGTTGACAAAGGGCAATTAGCAATTTTCATACAGCCAATTTTAGACTTCCTTTCAAACATTGGTATAAATCCATTTGGAGGCGATCCAATTTCAGCAGGATTTGGATTGTTTAACGCAGGAGGTATTATCTTTATGATTGTTGGTATTACTTTGTCTAAAAATTTAGCTGATAAATTTGGAAAAAGAAATGTGTTTGGCACATTCCTTTTTATCTCTACACTATTTGTAATAGCATTTTACTTTTTCTCTCCATCATCTGTAGCTTTAATGTTTTTCTCTCAAATTCTTCACGGTTTTTTCTACGGGATTACAATTCCGCTACTTTGGGCTATGATTGCTGACGTAGCAGATTATTCCGAATGGAAAAACAACCGTCGTGCCACTGCCATTATCTTTTCGGCAATGATGGTAGGACTAAAAGCGGGATTGACTTTTGGAGGATCATTAACCACAGCAATTCTAGGGCATTTTAATTATGTTCCCAATTCTTTAGTTCAACCAGAAAGCGCTATAAACGGAATTAAATTATTAATAAGTATTTTTCCTGCTATCCCTTTTCTAATTGGAGCTGGACTTTTATTCTTCTATGAAATAAACAAAAAAATGGAAGTACAAATCGAATCTGATTTGAAAAACAGAAGATCTTAACTATTACAATAAATATAAATTATACGACTCATGTCTGAAGAAAGCATTGAACATATTGATTTTGAAGCAATCAATGAAAAAGCCATTTCTCAACCCTTGGTATCACACATCTACACTGCCGATCCATCGGCTCACGTATTCGAGGGCAAAATATACATTTATCCGTCTCACGACATCGACGCCGGAATTCCTTTCAACGACAACGGCGACCATTTTGGAATGGAAGATTATCACGTCCTATCAATGGACAATATAGATGCACCAACCGTGGACAGTGGTGTTGTCTTGCACGTCAATGATGTGGCTTGGGCGGAACGCCAAATGTGGGCTCCTGACGCAGCCACCAAAAACGGAAAGTACTATTTGTATTTCCCGGCCAAACGTGCCAATGGAATTTTCCAGATAGGAGTAGCCATAAGTGATTCTCCAACAGGGCCATTTACTCCAGAACCACAAGCCATCGAAGGCAGTTACAGCATTGATCCAGCCGTTTTCGAAGATGAAGACGGGAAACACTACATTTATTTTGGCGGAATTTGGGGCGGCCAACTTCAAAAATATCGCAACAACCAATATGCCGAAGAAAACGAAGAACCTATGTACAATGAACCTGCTTTAGGCCCCATTGTTGCTCGACTTTCGGACGATATGAAGCAATTTGCCGAAGAACCGAAAGAAATCAAAATTCTGGATGAAAACGGAGAAGTATTGTTGGCCAAAGACAATGAGCGTCGTTTTTTTGAAGCTTCGTGGATGCACAAATACAACGGGAAATATTATTTCTCCTATTCTACCGGCGATACACATTTCATCTGTTATGCCACTGGAGACAATCCTTATGGCCCATTTACCTATCAAGGAAGAATCTTGAATCCCGTAGTTGGTTGGACTTCGCATCATTCTATTTGCAAAGTGGATGAAAAATGGTATTTATTTTACCATGATTCCAGTTTGTCAAAAGGGGTAACTCATTTAAGATCAATCAAAGTTACTGAAATCACGTACAATGAAGATGG
>JAGNPF010000002.1 GCA_017989775.1 Flavobacterium sp. | reverse complement strand
TCGGTCGAACCAATGATATTGCCACTTTACCCAGCGGAAAAAAATCGCCTGGATTGACTTTTTATTACGTAACCAAAAGCATCATCGAAGACGATGGCAACGTAAAAGAATTTGTCGTCAAACAAACAAAAATCGATACTTTTGAAATCGAATATGTAAGCAAAACCGAATTAAATCAAGAACAAATCCAAAAAATTGAAGCTGCAATTGCCTTATATTTGGAGAAAGGGCTGACTTTTACATTCCTCAGAAAAGAAAAACTGGAACGTAGCAAAAGCGGGAAACTGAAACAGTTTGTATCGAGCCTCACCCCAACCCTTTCCAAAGGAGAGGGAGTAGTAAATAAATAATTGGAGGACGCAATTTGCGACCTCCAAATTCAAACTTGAAGTCACAATTTGTGACATCAAGACGTTCAAGGTCACAATTTGTGACCTTAAAGAAAACGAAACTAATAATCTATGGAAAACGAAATTGTACTTTCTGAAGAATTGATTTCTAATAAAATTTACTTTATTAGAAACCAAAAAGTGATGATTGATGTTGACTTATCTGAACTTTATAACATTGAAACTAAAAGATTAAATGAACAGGTAAAAAGGAACTTGTCTCGATTTCCTGATGATTTTATGTTTCAATTAACCGAAAATGAATTTCAAAACTTGAAGTCGCAATTTGCGACTTCAAGTTGGGGTGGAACTAGAAAATTACCTTATGCCTTCACAGAACACGGGGTTCTTATGTTATCAAGTGTTTTAAAAAGTGACAAAGCCATTCAAACCAATATTCAAATTATGAGGATATTTTCGAAAGTGAGACAAATGCTTTTGGACACCACCGATTTGAAAATAGATATTCTTCAAATTCAGAAAAAATTAGAAAATCACGACAAAAATATCGAATTGGTTTTCTCTTATTTGGATGAATTGTCCGAGAAAAAAGAAAATGAAAAGCCAAGAACAAAAATTGGTTATAAAAAATAAATTAACATAAAAGAGGAGATTGCTTCGTTCCTCGCAATGACAAACAAATGAAAACAACCATAATCGCAGGCGCAAGACCTAATTTTATCAAAATCGCACCCATCATCAAAGCGATTGAAAAAAAGCAAAACGAAGGAGCAACTATTTCTTATCGTTTGGTACATACCGGTCAGCATTATGACAAAAACCTCAGCGACACTTTTTTCGAGGAATTGAATATCCCGAAACCCAACAGCAACCTAGAGGTGAAAAGTGGTTCACAAGCCGAACAAACAGGAGCAATTATGGTTGCTTTTGAAAAAGAACTACTGCAAAATCCCTGTGATTTGGTTTTGGTTGTTGGCGATGTCAATTCGACTATGGCTTGTGCGATTGTGGCCAAAAAACAAAACATAAAAGTCGCCCACGTCGAAGCCGGAATCCGCTCTGGTGATATGACAATGCCGGAAGAAATCAACCGAATCGTAACCGACAGCATTACCGATTATTTCTTTACCACCTCGACCACAGCTTCCGATAATTTAGTAAAATACGGTGTTGAAACAACCAACATTCATTTCGTGGGCAACGTGATGATTGATACTTTATATCAAAATTTGGATCGCATTTTTGCACCTGTTTTTTGGAATAAATTTCAATTAGAAACCGGAAATTATATCATCTTAACTCTGCATCGCCCGTCAAATGTGGATGAAGAACAATCTTTAATTCAATTGTTAAAAGGAATTGATAAACTAGCTGGCGACAAAAAAGTGATTTTCCCGATTCATCCCAGAACGAAAGCGATTCTTGGTGAAACGAATTTAGACTTGAAAAACATACTTTTTGTAGAGCCACAAGGCTATTTGAATTTTATGTACCTCATCAAAAACAGTTTTGCCGTAATTACGGATTCTGGTGGAATTTCGGAAGAAACTACCGTGATGGGAATTCCTTGTTTCACGATGCGAAACAACACCGAAAGACCCGAAACACAGACCATTGGAACCAATACTTTGGTGGGAACTTCTATAGAAAATTTGGAAAAACTGTTTGGAGAATTCCTTGAAAACGGAAAACGAAAAGCAGGAATTCCTGAACTTTGGGACGGAAAAGCCTCAGAACGAATTGTTGAAATTCTACTAACAAAATCATAAAAATTTAAACACAAATTTCACAAATTCGTGAAATAATTAAACAAACTGAATTCGTGCCAATTCGTGCAATTTGTGTCAAAAAAACTCTGAAATAAATTGAGCTTTAATGGAAGAAATCCTCGTCATATCGAATTATTATCCGCCGGAAAAAGGTGCTGCTGCCAATAGAATAGAGCAATTGGCACTGAAATTACATCAAAACAATTATAAAGTTTCCGTGCTTTGTCCATTGGGAAATTATCCAAAAGGCGAATTGTTTCCAGAATACAAAGGCAAATTTTCGGTAACGGAAAAACGCCAAAATATTACCGTAAAACGCCTTTGGATTTATCCGAGTGTGAGCAAAAATATCTTCAAAAGAACACTTTCGGTTTTGTCGTTTGCTTCTGTGTTGTTTTTCTATTTATTGTGCAAAAAAACACCCAATAAAGTTGTCGTTCAATCGCCGCCTTTATTGTTGTCTTTTGTATCGGTTTTGGTACTTTCGCTAATGCGGAAAAAAATAATCCTGAATGTTTCCGATCTGTGGCCATTGGCTGCCATTGAACTGAAAGCCTTGAAAAAAGACAGTTTTTCACATCACATTTCTTTGTTTTTTGAACGATTTATCTATTCGAGAGCTACTTTAATCTTCGGTCAATCCAACGAAATTATCACTCACATTCATTCTATTTTTCCAAAAAAAGAATGTCATTTGTACCGTAATTTTCCTGACCATCAAGTGGCAAAAATGGAATTAGTTTCAAATATCAATGAACCCATCAAACTATTTTACGCAGGATTATTGGGTGTTGCACAGGGCGTTTTCGAATTGTGTCAAAATATTGAATTGCAAAATCTAAACATCGAATTGCACATTTTTGGCGATGGTGCCGAAAAATCGCAAATCGAGACCTTGATTCAACAAAATCCGGAGAAAAAAATCTTCTTCCACGGAATGCTGGAACGCAATATCCTGCACGAAAAACTACAATCTTTTGATATTGCCATTGTACCATTAAAAACCAGAATTTACGGCTCTGTTCCGTCCAAAATATTCGAATATGGTGCCTTGGGATTCCCTGTGCTCTATTTTGGCGGTGGTGAGGGAGAAACTATCGTGAAAGAAAACAATTTGGGTTGGATTGCCCAAGTCGGAAATTTTGAAAGCTTAAATACTGCTTTAATTGAAATCTCAAATACAGGAAAAGAACCCATCCAAATAATCAAGCAAAAGGTTTTTGACTATGCCGAAAGCCATTTCAATCTTGATTTTCAAATTAAAAATTTGATAAATAAAGGGTGTTTTTAAAAAGCTTTTTCATCGCCCTTCAAAATGTGGTAAATAGTTTTGAAAATGATTTCGATATCTAATAAAATAGACCAATTTTCCATATAGAAAATATCGTATTTCACCCGGTTGATGATGTCGGCTTCCGTTTCCACTTCGCCACGATAGCCTTTGGTTTGGGCAAGTCCCGTGATACCCGGTTTCACGAAATGACGCACCATGAATTTATCGACTTTGGCAGCATATAAATTGGCAACACTAACCATGTGCGGCCTTGGTCCTACAACTGACATTTCGCCCATAAAAACATTGAAAAATTGGGGTAATTCATCGATGCTGGTTTTTCGAATAAACTTGCCAACTTTGGTAATCCGAACATCATTTTTGGAAACCAATTCCAAATCGGCTCTGTCGTTGACATACATCGAGCGGAATTTGTAGCAATTGAATTCCTTGTAATTCAAGCCGTTCCTTTTTTGGATAAAAAAGACTGGTCCTTTTGATTCCAATTTTATTATCAAGGCCAAAATTGGGGTAAGCCAAGACATTATAAACACTATTACAATGGCCGAAAATACAATGTCAAAAATGCGTTTGATGATTTTGTTTATGGTTTCGTCCTGCAAAATATTCCTCAAAGAAATAACGGGAATGTAATCATAATATTCATACTTCGCGTTGAGGGAAAGAATTTGCTTTTGGTCAGGTATAAATTTTAGCGTTTTCAAATTATTGTCGGCAAAATCAATGATGTCGGCAATTTGGCTCTCCGACAAGTCTGCCATCGAACAATATATTTCGTCAATTCCATGATCAAAAACAAAGGAAAGGCATTCTTCAATTTTTTCCTTTTTATGGTTTTCCAAAGTAAATATGTTCATTAATCGGTATCCATAATCCGGATTTTCGGTAAAAAAGGCTTTTAATGGATTGACATTTTTAATATTTCCCAGCAAAACGACTTTACGGGAATTTCCCCCATATAAAACCCTGAATTTTCTCAGAAAATAATAGATGGAAAGTTTGAAAAAAATAATTGTGATTATCGATAAAAAAACAAATAAAACAACTCTTTTTTGGAAATAAAAATCAGAATAAAACAACTCCAATGCCAAACAAAACAAGCCAAACAAAATAGTTTGTTTTAACGCACAATTCAGGATGGAAATTACCTTGGTATAACGATACACTTCGTAAAAACCAAGATAAATCGCAATTACAACCCAAGCACAACTTATTAAAATCGAATAAAGAATTTCGTTTTCATGAAACGGAAATATGTAAAAAGCCAATACATTGATGACGATTAAATCGATCAAGTATGAAAAAGGACGAATGTAACCTGAATATCTTCCTGTTTTTGTCTTCACTAATTGATGTACTTGGAAAAATCTTTGTGTTCTTCTTTCAACAATTCTTCGGTGGACAAGGATTTGAAATAGTCATAGGTAATTTTCATACCTTCTGCCCTATTTACTTTGGCTTCCCAGCCCAATAATTCCTTGGCTTTGGTAGTGTCGGGCTGACGTTGCAAAGGGTCATTTATCGGTAATGGATGATACACCACTTTTTGGTTGGTTCCCGTCAATTTGATAATTTCTTCGGCAAAATCCTTGATGGTAATTTCGTCCGGATTTCCAATGTTTACCGGATAAACATAATCCGAATGCAATAATCTGAAAATACCTTCCACTTGATCATCGACATAGCAAAAAGAACGCGTTTGCATTCCATCACCAAAAATAGTCAAGTCTTCCCCACGAAGCGCTTGCCCGATAAAAGCCGGAATAACTCGACCGTCATTGAGTCGCATTCTTGGGCCGTAAGTATTAAAAATTCGGACGATTCTAGTTTCCACCCCGTGAAAAGTGTGATACGCCATCGTGATGGATTCCTGGAAACGTTTGGCTTCGTCATAAACGCCTCTTGGACCAATGGTGTTTACGTTGCCATAATATTCTTCGGTTTGAGGGTGAACCAATGGATCTCCGTAAACCTCAGAAGTGGATGCGATAAGAATTCTGGCTTTTTTTACCCTTGCCAATCCCAAAAGATTGTGTGTTCCCAATGAACCCACTTTCAAGGTTTGAATTGGAATTTTCAAGTAATCAATCGGGCTTGCCGGCGATGCAAAATGAAGAATATAATCCAATTTTCCGGGAACGTGGACAAACTTGGTTATGTCGTGATGATAGAATTCGAAATTCTCCAATTTGAACAAATGTTCAATGTTTTTTAAATCTCCCGTGATGAGATTGTCCATCCCGATAACAAAATAACCTTCCTTGATAAAACGGTCACAAAGATGTGATCCCAAAAATCCTGCCGCGCCAGTAATAAGTATTCTTTTCATATTATTGTTTGGATAATATACCCAATTTATTTCACGTTAAAAATTTGTTCCAATATTTTGATGGTTATCAAATAGGTGGGTTTTACACCTGTTGTTCCCAAACCGCCAGAAGCTAGCGTACTTCCCGTTTCCAGAGGATTGTCCGATGCGTAATAGGCATATCGAACTTTCACGTCGTGGGGGATGCTTTTCCTTATTTTGGATGCCGACTGGATGGCTTTTTGATAATAAGAACCTTCCATTTCCAGTCCGATGACACCCCAAGTCGATTCGTGGAAAAACTTCAATAAATCCTTGTTTTGCAAAGATGTTCCCAAAACAGTAACCATTGGACCTTCATAAACCGGAATCCCATCGTCTTTGAACATGGCTCCCGTTAATTCGTTATGGAAAAAATAATTGTCGGCCGTTCCTTCGTTGATGTGTGCCGAAGGAATCATGATGTCGCCTTTTCCACCTTCGAGAATCCCGGCTTTTCCCATTATCGAAACCGATTCCACATTGAGCAAAGTGTTGCTTTTCTTGAATGGTTTCAACAATTCGTCGATGGTTTCATAAGCTTGTTCGCCAAAAGCATAATCCATCACGATTAATACCGGTTTTTTATCGCCAGTTTTCGCTGTTGGAAACGATGATTTGGCCCAATCAATTTTGGCGGTATCAAAAATTTGCACGTCGATATTGGTTCCCGAAGCGGCATCCGGCAAGGAAATCATTCCGTACTGTTTGGCAAATTCTTCCACTTTATTTCTGACTTCATTCGCACCCGTTTTACTCAATTCTTCATAAATAAAGAAATCCGATTGGCCTTTGAACTTGGTTTTTAATACTGTCGTGGCAAAAATGGAGTTCATCACGCTGTGCATGTTGGCACTAATCACGTGGATGGGACGGTCCAAAAGATGGTTTGCTTTTAAAACTTCCTTGATGTTGGTGGCCCAAATTTCGCCATGAATGTGGTGGCCCAATCGTTCCCTTAAAATGGGGCTGAAAGTAATCGTTCTTTTGTTGTCTTGAACCACTTCTTCGATGGCCAATTTTCCCAACCAATAAATGACGTGCAAGAAACGATCTGGAGACAATTCCGACCCAAAAGCATCATAAATATTCAAAACTTCTATAAATGTTCTTCCTAGAATGTTGGCAGCGTGCGAAACGGCTTTCTCTTTTTCTATTTGCGAAAGTTTTTTCTTTTGGGCAACGGCTTGTTCCAGTTTTTGCCAATCATGGGAAACTTCGCCATCTTCGTCCAATAAAACCTTGTTTTTTATCTTGTGCGATTCGATGAAAATAAAGGTCAAATGCGTCAGAATATCATAAATATCCGAACGTCCACGCGTGATTTCGACATTCATTTGCTCTTCGTCGATACGGTAACAATTTCGCTTTCTTTTTGGTGGAACTATCGCTTTGAAATGTGATTTCGAAAAGCCCTCGTCCGAAGTCAAATTGATGAATCGACATTCCTCGATTCCAACTGGAAGCCGTTCAATGACATATAAAAGTCCGTTTAATTCCACTTTTTCTTCGGCAATATTTCCATATATTTCGGGTCGCAAAGTCAATAACGCTTCCCGCAAGGTTTCGCCCGAAACTCCCATGGGCTTGTAAAACCCACGATTGAACAAATGGCGCATCGTGATGTACATTTTTTCGATGGCCGCCGAGGATTCCTGTGCCCTGGATCTTGACATATTTTTCATTTCTTTCATCAATTTCTGTTTTGAACTACACAAATGTATGGTTTTAATAATTTAGTTGGATAAAATTAGCGTTATCACTGGCTCATTTATCATCATTTTTGAAGAAGACCCGTTTTTATCCAATTTGGCTTGGCGATTCCATTTCCCTCCCGAAAAAGTGTAAAGAAATTCTCTTTCCACATAGTTGTACAAAATAAAAGGATAATAAGTCTTTTGGATTTGAGTGATGTTCGTGTTCAAGTCCGTAATGCTTTTTTCGGTTTTGTTCTTTTCGATCAATAATTTCTCGAACCCAACAAAAAGACCGTTTTTCGGAAATTTCAAATTCAATTTCGTCAAATCAAACCAGTTGGTCCGGGTTCCTTTCTTGACCGTGACCACCAAGTCCTTGTCCAGCATTTCTGAGGCCGGAAAACCGTTGGAATCCACTGTATAAAAATGAATTTTGATGATGGCGTCCTCAATTCGGCTATCGGTGTAAATGCTGACTTGCTTTAAATATCTTGTCTTTTTGTAAGAAGCCAGATAAGGGAAAAATTTGGTGTCAATCTTGGGACCATTGTCAAATGCTTGATAAATTTCGGTTTTACTTTTTCCGATTTCAACCGTTTTGCTGCCGATGCTTTTTGAAATCACGACCTCGTCAAGCGTATAAGACGTTGGTTTCAAATACACTTCCGCAACTTGAGAAGCCTTGATGATTTTCTTTTCGTATCCCAAGGTGGAAAAAATCAATTTCTTTCCATTTGTGGTTGTATTGATGAAAAAAGTTCCATTTTCCTCAGATGTCGAACCTATATTTTCGTTCTCGACCCAAATGTTTACATAAGGAATGGGTTTTCCCGTAAGACTGTCTTTCACGACTCCTTTTATTTGTGCGGAAAGAGAAAACCCAACCAAAATCAATGCTAAAAAAAGTCTTTTTTGTGTCATTTTTTCTATTCTCTTTGCAGCAAATCCAAAAAAATTTCGATTAGTATCATCGACTATTTTAATCTTTTACGCTTTCAAAAAACCGTATTAAACCTGTAATTGTTTGTTTAAAACTTTCAGATTTATTTTCGCTTATGGCAATAAATGGAGCAATTTTTTTTGCTCCGCCAACTTTTTGAAATTCAGGAAGTATTTTTTTTAACTCGTCGAAAGCATTACAGTTATCTGGAATCCTGAATTTTGATTTATTAATATAATTTTGATATTTAAAACTTGGATAAGCTTTATTTACAGCCATAAAATCACCAAGATACCAAGACTCAAGTTCTCTGCAAATAATTCGAACTAATTTAGGACAATTGCCATTTTGATTGCAAATATCTATGAGTTTTTGTTTAAGAACTTTACAATCAGAACTGTCTTGGTCTTGCATAATAACAACTCCAACTGCTTCGTGATACCAGTTACTTAAAAATTTTACTTTTGATGGTATATTTTTCTGCAAATCATTTTTACCTTCAAAACTTCTAATAAAATAATTTTCATTCAGGTTCCATTGATTATTAAGAACATTTGGCAATAAAATGGTTAAAAATTCTTTCATTGATGGTTCTTCGACTAATATTTCTATTCTCGCCATAAACTAATTTTTAGGTCCACTCCCGATAAAATACCCTTGTTTCCATAAATACCCCAATTTATCACCATCTTTAAATAAACTGGATATTGCCTCATCATCTGAAGCTCTTTTTATACTTGTAAAACCCTTGTTTTTATTCAACCAAAAAAGTTCATCCAATTCTAAAGCATTCACAAAATCTGGTGAATGTGATGATATGAACACTTGCCCTCCTCTATTAGCATAATCTCTAAATTCCTCAGCTAGTTCAATCAAAAGTTCAGGATGCAGATAATTTTCAGGTTCTTCTATGCATAACAAAGGGTGTGGCTTAGGATCATTAAGTAAAACTAAATAAGCAAACATTTTAATAGTTCCATCGGACACAAATCGAGAAATAAAAGGATCTTTAAAACTACCATCGCTAAATTGTAAAACAATTCTACCATCAATTGTTTCTTTCGCTTCAACTTTGTCAATTCCAGGAACTCTTTCTTTCATTTTATCTAAAATGTTTTGAAAAGTATCTGGATAATTTTCATATATAAATTTGGTAACTTGAGCTAAATTATCTCCTGTAGTTGATAAATGTTCACTTAAACCTGTGTCTTCAATGTTTTGAGCCGCTTGAATTTGAAAATTAGAAACATACCAATTTTCTAATAATCTTCTGAAAGAACTGATAGCATTAAATTTTTGAAATTGTCCTAATCCTTTTATTGCTAAAATATCTGGGCTATCTAAAGTTTGCTCTTCTCTTTGTTCTTTAAATTCTTGTTTTGCGGTTTCAAATTCGCTTTCATTTACAATTGCATTTCCTTTTCCATAAGTGAATTCTAAAAACCGATAAGGTCTCCCTCTATTTCCTCTTCTGTAACTTAATACTTCTTTAGAAACTACCGGGATATTAGTTTTCCCTAAACAAACAGATAACTCATAGGTTATCAAAGGTTGTTTTTTTCCCTCAACATCTGGATTTCTAAACTTTATCTCAATTTCAATATCTCCAACACCATTTCTTGAATAAACCTCTTTATAACCACCTCTTTTATTGAGTGCTGTTTTTACATTACTTTTAAGAGCATCACTCAAAAAACCGAATACTTCAAAAAGTGTAGATTTACCTGCTCCATTTGCCCCTAGAAAGACACACATATTTGGCAAGTCTCTTATTTCTGTATCTTGGTAAACTTTGAAATTTTTTATTCTTATTTTCTCGATTTTCATTTTTTGAAACTTTTTATAAAAGTAATATTTGTTGCTTACAAAGAAGTGTTATTTTTCAATTTTATATAATTATAGGTAATTTTTCGACAATTTTCCTGTCGTTGCTCAATCTTGGAATCTTGTTTTGCCCGCCCAATTTTCCGATGGATTTCATATAGTCTTGAAATCCGTTTTTGGCCACTTTGGTGATTACCACTTTTCGCAACACTTTGCCCACAATCAAATCATCATAATAGATATTTTGTTTGCGCATCGCAATGTCCAAAGCTTCCGCAAAAACTTCTGGATTTTCAGGTTCGTTTTCGAATTCGATGAACCATTCGTGGTATGGCAAACCTTCGCTTGGCGTAATTTGTGGCGCTACGGTAAATTCGTTGATACGAATGTTGGTTCCGATAATCGCTTCCTGCAAGGCACTTTCGACTTCCTTCCCGATGACGTGTTCGCCAAAAGCCGAAATGTAATGCTTGATTCTTCCAGAAACGATAACCCGATACGGTTTCAAACTCGTAAACTGGACGGTGTCGCCAATGTTGTAGCCCCAAAGTCCGGCATTGGTAGAAAGAATCAACACATAATTCACGCCCAATTCGACTTCGCCAATGGTGTGTCGTTTCGGGTTTTCGGTATAAAACTCGTCGCTTTTGATGAATTCGTAGAAAATTCCGGAGTTCAACAACAGCAACATTCCTTTTTCCTTTTGGGAATCTTGATAGGCAAAAAATCCTTCCGAAGCAGGAAATAATTCAATGCTATCGACTTTTCGTCCAATCAAGTTTTCGAATTTGGCACGATACGGTTCATAATTGACGCCGCCATAAATAAACAAATTGAAGTTTTTGAAGATTTCGCCCACAGGCTTTTCTCCTTTTTGCGAAAGCTTTTCAAAATACATTTGCACCCAAGACGGAATCCCCGAAATCACTGTCATATTTTGGTCGAAAGTTTCCTCGACAATGGCGTTTACCTTGGTTTCCCAATCTTCGATGCAATTGGTTTCCCAAGAAGGCATTCGGTTTTTTTGCAAGTATTTCGGAACAAAATGCGCCACGATTCCAGACAATCTTCCCAATTTCACGCCATTTTTTTCTTCCAGAATGGGACTTCCTTGCAGGAAAATCATTTTCCCGTCGACAAAATCGGCGTTTCCGGTTTCGTGAATGTAATGCAAAATGGCGTTTCGTGCCGCTTCGATATGAAAGGGCATCGATTCTTTGGTCAGCGGAATGTATTTGGCTCCCGAAGTCGTTCCCGAAGTTTTGGCAAAATAGAGTGGTTTGCCTTTCCAGAGCACGTTCTCCTCGCCTTTCACGACTTTGTCAATGTATGATTTCAAACCTTCGTAATCGCGAACGGGAACATTTTTTGAAAAGTCTTCAAAAGTTTTAATTTGGTCAAAATGGTGGTCGATACCAAATTGGGTGTTTTTCGCTTGACGGATTAAATCCTCGAAAACTTTATGTTGCGTTGCTATTGGATTGGTTGCCCAAAGCTGTGTTTTTCGGTAAATTTTCTGGGCAAAAATTTTGGCAAAAAAAGATTTTAATGACATTTATTTGTGTGTGTTTGACTTCGTTTTGGGAAGATTTGTTTTTCGGGTTTCCTCCTCTTTTGCCACTTGTTTTCTGAGTTCCAGTTCTTCTTCCGAAGCAGACAAATCAACTTGGGATGGTGCCTCATCGGCTGTGGCAAGGATGGAATCTTTGTTGAATTTGGCATATTCCAGTTCGCCCGTCAGTACTTTTTGGATGGATTTGATGTAGGCTTCGTTTTTCTTCAAAGCCGTGGTCAAAGAATCGGATTTTAGCGCCAATTCGGTGGCGTCTCTCTTCAATTTGGAAGAAGAATAGCCCGGTATAAACTCCCGTAAAGGGGTAAAAGCAATAATTACGGTGGTAAACGAAATCAACAAGATGGCACCCAGGGTTGCCACAACAAAAACATTCATCAGATTCAATTTGAAGGAAAAAATTTCTTCAAATGTATCCTCGTTTAAAATAACCAAACGGTTTTTTAAGAATAATTTATTGATTAGATTTCTTCTTTTAAGCCTCTTTTCAGACATATTTTTCGTTTATGATACAAATATAATAATTTATGCCTTGATATTACCAGTCAATTCAACCGTTGCCATTCCTGATAATTCATTTATTTTACGAAATTTTTAACTCTTTTGAAACTAAATAATTAACTTGAAATGAATTTATGTTAGGGAATTCTATATACCTTTGCCCCACGAATTATTACAAATTTGCTTCGGCAATAAATTATTTTAATTATGGGAAGATTTGGTGTAACGGAAATCCTTGTTATTTTGGCAATTGTTTTATTACTTTTTGGAGGCAAAAAAATTCCGGAATTAATGAAAGGGTTGGGTAGCGGACTCAAAGAATTCAAAAATGCTGCTAAAGACGATAAACAACCAGCTAATAAAAAAGAAGACGAAACCAAGGAATAAATTTCTTTAGATTTCCTCAGTAAAAAAATTCCAAACCTCAAGCGATATTGATTCTTGAGGTTTGGAATTTTTGTTTTATAAAACCAACTATAGCCGCCTTGTTTATTCTTTTGTATTTTTTTTCTTAAAAAAACATCCCCTATTAAGGAGATAATCGTCTTTTTTTGTAATTTGTAGATTAAAATATATCGTATAATATTGTTTTTAGTATTTTTATTAAATTTTTTACTAAAAACCATTACTCCATGATTGATTTAACACGTAGAAATTTCATCAAAAATGTTGGATTTGTGGGTACCACAACCCTATTTTGCGGCTCGCTTCTTGGGCAAAACACCTTCACTAGTTTTTTGGATTCAGACAAAGAAGAAGAAGAAAATATTTTATCGAAATTTTCTAAATCAACACATTCAGATGCTTTTCTTTTAGATCAAACCCTTTTAGATTGTTATAATAAAGCAATTGTAAGTTGGAAAGAAAACGGTTATGAATCTTCAAGTAATTTTTGTTATAATTCTCAAGACGGTCATTTGAAAATGTTTCCGATGCATCTTCATGTTGCTGGAGCAGGAAAATTAGATGCTGTTTTGTTATGTTTTGGAAAAAACTCAAATGGAGAATGGAAAACATTAAAATCATTGTCGGGATTTGATTTGGAAGCCATAAATATTGCCATGAAAGAACTACAAATCAACAACAAGAATGTGGATTTGTCCCATTATTTATTTCCTTCCCCAACACAAAAATTTGATCCATACGGTTTTGAAACTAATAAGGGAAGTGTTTCTCTGAAAACAATTTTATCCCCAGAAAAAACCTCAACGATAATAATGGTCAAAGAAAGCACCACAATAGTGTATCAAAAAGAAATTGTTTCCCAACATACTCTATCGGTAGGTTCTATGCTAGTTTGATAAAACAACTAAAAAAATAATAAACATCTAAAATAGTCTCATTATGGCAGAACCGTTTTTATCTGAAACAAGAATTATGTCTTTTAGCTTTGCTCCAAATGGTTGGGCAATGTGTAATGGACAATTATTGCCCATAAACCAAAACCAGGCTTTGTTTGCATTACTAGGAACTACTTTTGGCGGCGACGGAAGAGTAAATTTTGCCTTGCCTGATTTAAGAGGAAGAACGCCAATTCACGTTGGAAATGGTCATACTCTAGGGGAAAGAGCAGGTGAACAAGCCCATACATTAAGTATTCAAGAATTACCTCAACACACACACGTTCTCAAAAGTACAAGTCAAGCCGTAACGACTAACATTCCTGCTTCTGGAAATGCATTAGGAAATACAGCTCCCAATCAAGCCTATAATAATTCTAATAAGAACCTGACTGCAATGAATCCTGGATCAATAACAAATGCTGGAGGAAGTCAGGCTCATTTGAATATGCAACCTTTTTTAACCTTGAATTTTTGTATTGCATTGCAAGGAGTTTTTCCTTCCCCTAATTAATAATTCTAAAAAGTTACAACTATGGCACAACCTTACGTTGGTGAAATCAGAATGTTTGCCGGAAATTTTGCTCCTGCTGGATGGATGTTTTGTGAAGGACAGCTACTCCCTATTTCTGAAAATGAAACATTGTTTCAATTAATAGGAACCACTTATGGTGGTGATGGACAAAACACTTTTGCATTGCCTGACTTACGCGGTCGTATTCCAATACATCAAGGAAATGGATTTACCCTTGCCGAAACTGGCGGAGTTGAAGAAGTAACCCTAACTTCTAGTCAGATTCCTGCGCATTCCCATCCGTTATTGGCTTCTAATAATTTAGCCAACAGCGGAAACCCTGGTAATAATTTATTGAGTAGTACGGCAACCGGTAATAAAATATATGCTGCAACAAACACAAGTGTAGCGTTAGCTAATAATTCAATAACTGCGGTTGGTGGTAGTCAGCCACATACTAATTTTCAACCTTATTTGTGTGTAGATTTTATAATTTCATTATATGGCATGTTTCTTAGGCCAACGTAAAATAAAGAAAGCATTCATTAAATTTTTTAACAAGAAATAAAATAAAACATTATGGATCCATTTGTGGCCGAAATACGCATATTCCCATTTAACTTTGCCCCAAGAGGTTGGGCTTGGTGCGATGGTCAACTTTTACTTCTATCTCAAAACACGGCACTTTTTTCGTTATTGGGCACAACTTATGGCGGTAACGGAAAAACGAACTTTGCATTACCCGATTTGCAGGGAAGAACCCCGATGCACCCTGGCCAAGGTCCAGGATTATCATTGCATGACTTGGGAGAAACTGGCGGTGTTGAAACTGTATCTTTGCTAGAGTCAGAAATCCCTGCTCATAATCACAACTTAAATGCTGCCAACTTAAATTCGCAATCTACTGTCCCATCAGCCAACAGTTTAGGCCGAGGTAATCCTGTAAAGATTTATTCTACGGGCACTCCGTCAACTGCAATGGCAGATTCTTCGCTTGCTCCTGCTGGAGGAGATCAGCCTCATAACAACATGATGCCTTATTTGACGATGTATTTTTGCATAGCCCTTCAAGGCGTTTTTCCACCCAGAGGTTAACTAATATTGCATTGGATTTAGATATAAAGAATATTAATCTTCGAGACATTCACAAAAGTGATTTAGCTGTTTTGTGCAAAATATACGGCAGCACACGCACGGAAGAATTAGAAAAAGGAACCAATTGGAGTGAAGAACAAAAAAACATGTTTATTGAACAGCAGTTTTTTGCCCAACATGAATATTATCAAAAAAATTATATCGGGGCAAAATTCTATATAATCGAGAAAGAGAATACTACAATTGGAAGACTGTACATTGATTTCTTTTTTGAAAATAAGGGTATTCGAATTATAGATATTACTCTTTTGCCAGATTGGCGAAAAAAAAATATTGGTAGTTCTATTTTGGAAGAAATAATAAAAAAGGCCACAACAGCCAATAGGAATGTTACCATTCATGTAGAAAGTTTTAATCCTGCCATGAATTTATACAAGAAATTGGGATTTACAAAAATTAGCGAAACAAATGGTGTCTACCATTTAATGGAGTGGCGACCTGAATGAAACCGACAAACAGAAAAATATAAAATATGGATATAGCTTTACTTACTTTAAATGATTTTGACCCACACTTAAACAAGATATTCAAGATTCGGATTTCTGATGAAATTCAGCTTGATGC